>JAHDBO010000035.1 GCA_020630355.1 Saprospiraceae bacterium | reverse complement strand
CTTTGATTGATTTCTTCTTGGTTTCCCCAAATGTAGAGGTCTTAGAAACCAAAGGTATCGACCAGAATTTCCAATACTCTGATCACCAGCCTGTGTGGATGAAGGTGAAGTTGAAGTAGGGGAGGATAGTGCAAATGTAAAAAGCAGTAATCCTCCCCATAGGATTACTGCTAAAACATTTCAATGTTCAAAGAATCACAATCTAACTAATTTAAGTAACGATGAAACAATAACGTCATCATTTTATGACTGCCAATTGATTGTTTCATCGTTACTAAGTTATGTTTTAGGGAACTTAAATTAACCTAATTAAGAGATGTTATGTTAGCATCTCGTATTAGTGATTGTTCTAAACATTTTTGCACGAAAAATTCTAAAGACCTAGTCATAAATCAAGGATTTTGATTTATTTCCCAAGAGAATTACTTTGGCGTAATACGCTTTGTTTCCTAGAGGAATTACTTTGAAATAGAATTAATTCTATTAGGTCTCAGTTATTTCTAGTTTATCTCAATAATGGTCTGTTTGGTCATCTTCATGTCCAGACCACATTCTTCCATTTTCAACATTAAAGTATGCAATTTGAGATTGTCAGGTTTTTTGATTTCAAGATGCCCCTGCTGATTCCAGCAAACATCCTCCTGCGTCAGGCCGAGTTTTTCGATAGATTGCATAACTAGTTGCTCGACTTGTTTGCTGTCGTAGCTGGGTTTTTCACAAGCGGTTTTGTGCAAATAAGAATTAGAAACTGAAATAACCATTGTTTATGTATTTATGAATTTTTAATAAATTTTGTTATTCACCCTGTCCTAGAGAAAAGCTCCTCTTACCATCAAACTTATACAAGTTTTCTGTTTTGATAACGTCGATACCCTGACTATGAAGTTTTGAGAGCAGTAGGATTAATCTATCAGGATCAATTGCACTATACATTGGAGGAACGGCGCTAGTATCTGCTTCAATGCCAACGAACCGGCATCTCCAGTGATCGGTACAAAACGTATATTCGTGCCCATTCGGGTAAACCTTAACCCCCCTATTTGTAATCATCTTCAATTTGAGCCCACCCGCTTCGATTTCCTTTAGCCGATCTCCAATTTCCTTTGGGTTGTCCCCTTGCCAATCTACGAAGACATCAACTCCCACGAGTACCTTCTTGGTTTTCTTTCTATGGAAATCAGGGATGACGATATTGCCATTTCCTCTTTGGAGTTGGCTGGATTTTAACGATTTTGGTTTTTTGCCCAGTCGTTGTATCAACTCATCGGCAAACCTCTGCGTAGAAGCTTTGATGGTGCTCCAACCTTCTTGGAAAATATCAGGTGTATGGATTCCATCTTCTATCGTAGCTAACCAAGCATTCTTAATCTTGTCAGCTACTTCTGTTTGGCCGATGTGAGCCAACATGGAGACAGCGGCATTGATCAGTCCTGAAGGGTTGGCTATGTTTTTGCCCGCTATATCAGGTGCAGATCCATGTATGGCTTCAAACATAGCTATTTCCTTGCCGATATTGGCGGAACCTGCCAGACCTACGGAACCTGCGGTTTCTGCTACTATATCAGAAATAATATCACCGTAGAGATTAGATGTGACAACCACATCGTACCGCTCCGGATAGGCCGCCAGTCGTGCCGCCCCTATATCTATAATCTGGGACTCGCTTTCAATATTTGGATATTCTTTCGCTATTTCTTTGAATATACTATGAAACAATCCATCGGTAAGTTTCATGATATTGTCCTTGACCATACAGGTCACTTTTTTTCTACCATAAACTTTGGCATATTCAAAAGCATAACGGACTATTTTTTCACAACCAGGTCTAGTAATCAATTTGAGGCACTGAACGACATCTTCAGTTTGTTGGTGTTCTATACCAGCATATAAATCTTCCTCATTTTCCCGAATGATGACAACATCCATATTGGGAGCTTTAGAGGTTATATAGGGGTCTAGAGCGACCACTGGGCGGACATTGGCAAACAGACCAAGTGATTTTCTGAGTGTAACGTTCAACGATTTGTACCCCTTTCCTTGAGGCGTGGTAATCGGTGCTTTAAGTATGATTTTGGTACGCTTTATAGTATTCCAAGCATTTTGATCAATGCCCGATGTATGACCGCTCAAATAAGATTTTTCACCGATTTCTATCGGTTCATATTCAAGTTGAGCACCAGCAGCGTCGAGTATTTTTAGGGTCGCCTTCATGATTTCTGGACCTATCCCATCACCGTGGGCTACTGCAATCTTAGTTTTAATCTCGGTGTTGTTCTTTTTTGAGAGCATAGCTTGAGCCATAACGTACTTGTTTTTTTGATTGGAAATAGCGAAATTTTTTTCTGAATGTTCCTTTTCAAAGGTAATAGTTCGAGAAGGGCAGCGTTACGTGTAAGCGTGTTACATTTTAGCGGCCCTCTGCTGATATTTATGAACTGGATATTATTTTTAATAGACAATAGATTTTGGATAGAAACCCCATTGAACGCTTTCAATTTGGTTAAAGTACTATGTGAATAAGTCTATTGTTTTTTGATAGTTTTGATAGAGGCTTTATTCCCCCTTATTGCTAATGATCCTTATGAAAAACAGCGATACAATAATTAGGGAACTTGTTAGGGCATATTTTAACATATAGCCATTCGACTGTGCACAGAGCGAAACCCAGAGCAACAAGATGATCAGTATGAACTGTGGCGAGAAGTCGCCTAAAGTTATTCCCTCAGGAAGAAAACTTTTATTGCTACGGCTAGACTGCTGTTTAATCAGAACCTTTTTTTCTACGCTAAGAGATTGATTGCTTTTACTTAAATGCTTCATAAGTGTTTTAATTTTCAACAAATATGGGGTGGTTTTATACATAAAGTAAAATATATATTTCTTATCATAATCATAACGAAAATTTATATATTGCATTTGTGTTATTGATTCCTTGCACCGTTTCAAAGCACGGGGTTTTCTTTTTTGTTGAAAATCAATAATATACGATTTGTGTTTTTATTGTTTTAAAAATATGGGTTTTAAAATAGTTTGCCTAAATATTGTCCGATAAGGTATTTTAGGAAGTGAAAAAAAATGACCATTAAAAAGGATTAGTCATTTTAGAGTATCAGATTATGAATTTTACACTGCACCAACTAAAAATATTCTTGGAGGTTGTACGGTATGAAAATATCACCAAGGCCGCTGAGGAAATGTATATGACACAGCCAGCGCTGTCGATTCAGATAAAGAATCTTCAAAAACAGTTCGATATTCCACTTGTAGAGAAAATAGGCAAGCGAATCTACATCACCGATTTTGGGTATAAAGTTGCAGATATAGCAGAACGCATTTTACTGGAAGCGGAGTCTTTAAAATATAAAACAAGGGAATACAAAGGCCTGCTGACTGGAAAGTTGAAAATCTCCTCTGCATCTACTGGAAAGTATGTAATCCCTTATTTTTTAAGTGGGTTTATGCAGCAGCATCCAGGAATTGATTTAACCCTTGATGTTTCTAATAAAACGAGAGTGGTTGAGAGTCTGAAAAAGAACGAAATTGACTTTGCGCTTGTTTCGGTCTTACCTGAGGATGTCAAAGTACAAGAACATATTCTGATTGAGAATAAACTCTACTTGATAGGAAATGATAATTTGTACACAGCGGATTCACCCCTAATATATCGGGAAGAAGGATCGGCTACAAGAAAGGCGATGGATGGCTTTTTTTTCAGAAAGCAGTCGCAGCGTAAAAGCATGGAACTGACCTCTAATGAAGCGGTAAAACAAGCGGTGTTGGCTGGGTTGGGTTATTCCATTCTACCGTTGATTGGTATTGGAAATGAACTCAAGAACAAAAAACTGCATATCATACCATCATCAGGATTGCCCATAACTACCTATTGGAGGCTTGTCTGGCTTGATGATAAGAAACCCTCTCCCATCGCCAGTGCCTTCCTCGAATACATTCAAGATGCAAAAGAAAGTATTGTCCAAGAACATTTTGATTGGTGTCAAGCTTTTGATTGATTTGACAGACTATTGTAAAGCGAGACCTCAGCTCCGACTTGATAGCTAAGCCTAGAACCCACCTCGGGCATGAAAATTTATAAAAATAAAATAAATCACTGCGTAATAAAGCCCGACAAAACCTACAGCATCTAGCAGGCCTGAAATGGGGATTTTAGAGTCTTATGCCTACCTTTGCAACCATGAAAAATAATGACATCCTTCGCCGCTTGCGCTTCACTTTTGATTTTAATGATGAGAAGATGATGGAATTGTTTCACTTGGGTGGATACGAAATCGACCGAGCGGAAATGAGTGCTTACCTGAAAAAAGAGGATGCTGAAGATTTTATGTCGCTGTATGATATAAAGCTGGCGGCTTTTTTGAATGGTTTTATAATTGACCAACGAGGCAAAAGAGAGGGACCACAACCTAAGCCTGAGAAAACACTGAATAATAATATCATTCTCAAAAAACTCAAAATTGCCTTGAATCTGAAAGATACGGATTTGCTGGATTTGTACAATCTAGCAGGGATGCAGGTGAGCAAGCATGAAATTTCGGCTTTTTTCAGGAAGCCTTCGCAGCGACAGTACCGCTTATGTAAAGACCAGTTTTTGAGGAATTTTCTACTAGGTTTACAGTTGAAACACCGACCAGAAAGCAAGAAAGAGTAGCTTGTAGGGCGGGGGGGGCTATAGTGGTATTTTTATTTGGATTAAGTCCAATTAAGCTTTATATTTGTGGCGAACTACAAAAATAGATGCTATGAATATTCGTAAATCCAAATTACCCGTTCATAACCCCTCTAATGATATTGTCTTGCCTTTTCCCCTTCAGATTGTACACGGGAAGAAGCTAAAGAAGAAATGCTGCAAAAAGTATAAGAAAGGAAAACGTTGTGGACGTTGTCCAGGAAAGTAATTCTCAGATTGTTCAATAAAAAATCCCCTCTCGCATGCGAGAGGGGATTTTTATTTCCTCGGTACGAGTGCCGAGGAAATAATTTTATCTATTTCAAAGCTTTGGAAAAGCGTTTTTTCTTATCGCCATCCGCATCTTTTGGTTTCAAGTCCCCAGTGAAATCGTGAACAATAGGTGTTGCTACGAAAATAGAAGAGTAAGTACCGACGACGACACCAACAACCAATGCCCAAGCAAACCCTTTGATAGAACCTGCTCCGAATAGGAACAAGATTAAAACCACAAAGATGGTTGTAACAGAAGTAATAATGGTACGGGATACTGTGCTATTTACAGCCATGTTGATAACCTCGTATTTATCCTTTTTCGAATAGGTGTCTAAGTACTCTCTGATACGGTCGAATACAACCACGGTATCGTTAATCGAGTAACCGACAACTGTTAGCAAGGCTGCGATGAATGCTTGGTCTACTTCCATGCTCCAAGGGGCAAAACCCCATAGAAGAGAGAATACGGACAATACAATCAAAACATCGTGGAACAATGCCAATACCGCACCTAGCGAGAACTGCCACTTTCTAAATCGGATAAAGATGTACAAGAAAATCAACAATAGTGCGAAGATAGTCGCATAGATAGAACTTGTACGAATATCATCGGCAATCGTAGGCCCAACCGTGTTGGAAGAGGTAACATGCGTCCCCTTTGCAGATGGATCTTTGAAATCATCTAAACTCACACTCCCACCAGCAATTGAATTGATACCAGCATGTAGTTTAGCCATGATTTGATCAGGAATATTTCCATCTAAATCTTCAGCAGCATCTTCTGTCGTTGTGATAGAGTAGGTATTCGCTGCATCAAATGTTTTAACGATAGGCTCTTCTCCCAATGAAGTGGCTAATACTGTTCTTAGTTTATCTGCACTCACATCGACATTATCATCAAACTGGACGGTATATGAATAGCCTCCTCTGAAATCAACCCCCAGATCAAATCCTCTAAAATACATAGAAGCAAAACCTAGTAAGATGATAGTCAATGAAACACCGTAAGCAATCTTACGTTTTCCTAACCAGTCTATATCCAAATTGGCAAATACATTCTCTGACCAGCCCATGGAGAAAGACAAGTTATTGCCCCTTCCTATCCACCAGTCGATAATCAAACGACCAACAAGAACGGCTGCGAACACAGAAGAAATGACACCCACAATCAATACGGCTGCGAAACCTTTGATCGGTCCTAATCCGAAGTAGAAAAGGACAAAGGCAACCAAAATTGTGGTAACGTTGGCATCGATGATAGCAGAGTAAGAGTGGCGGAAACCATCTGAAATGGCTTGTGCGACAGACTTGCCTTCTCGCAATTCTTCACGGATACGCTCATAGATGATTACGTTGGCATCTACTGCCATACCGACCGTCAAGATGATACCTGCCACACCCGGTAGTGTCAAGACCGTACCGATAGATGCCAAAGCACCAAAGATGAAGAATAGGTTGACCATCAATGCAACGATAGAGACGATACCACCACCGGCATAGTAAAGAATCATGAACAACATGACCAAGACGAAACCAATTGCCATAGAAGTCAAAGAACGACGAATATTGTCCTGACCCAATGTTGGTCCTACAAGTGCTTCTTGGATGATTTCGATTTTAGCAGGTAATTTACCAATCTCTAGGATGTTAGCTAAATCTTGTGCTTCTTGCTGTGTGAAACCACCAGAAATAGAAGAACGTCCACTCAAAATCGGCTCGTTTACACCAGGCGCAGAAACAACTTCCCCGTCCAGAGCAATAGCAATACTACGATTACCATCTCTAGCAGCTTCTGTTGTTAAATCACCCCAAACCTGTGTGCCTTGACCGTCCATTTCTAGGGAAACTTGAATTTCCCCTGTCGTTGGGTCTGGCTGCACAGATGCCTGTGTTACACGGTCTCCTTCTAGGGGAGCGACATCGTCACGACCTGTTTTTACCATATAAAGTAAGTACTCTCTGGTCAATTCGTTGGTCTCCCTATCTCTAATAGGTTTATCGCCCCACATCAAACGCATATCACTAGGGAACATCGCTTTGATAGCTGGTCGTTCCAACATAGCCATAACGGCGTTGCGCTTGTTTTTCTCTGCCGCACCTAGAGCCGTCAATGGGTAATTTCCTTGATTTGGTTGGAATATTTTCAATAACGGGCCAAAGTTAGACCCTGGATCAATCTGCCCAGGCAATGTATCAAATACAGACTCGAATTTAGTGGAATCAATAACATTCCCTAATGTATCTCTTTCATAAATCTTGCGCTCGTTGATGATAGGCTCTGCTACAGCGACCGCTGTTGTATCGCCCATCACTTCTTTCAGTTTAGCATCAGCTCTCATGATTAGAGAAGCTAAGTCGCCATCTGTCAATCGGTACGTTTTCCAGAACTCCAATTGGGCAGAAGCAGACAACAACTGTCTAGCACGCTCTGGGTTGTCCACACCTGGCAATTCCACCAAAATCAAATCTCTACCCGCATCCAAAGAAACATTTGGCTGGGATACACCGAATTTATCAATACGTTGCTTTAATCTTTCAAAAGTAAGATTGACCGTTTGATTAGCTTTTTCTCTTATGATAGAAACAACCTCTGCATCCGATGTCTGGGAGTTAATCTGGTCACGTAAGCCCTCGTTCAAAGAGAAAATCTCGTTGAGTTTCATGCCATTGGCATTTTGACTCCAAGCGTTGGCAAATAAGGTGACAAAATCGGATTGTGAAGTTCTTTGTTCTTTCTTAGCTTGATCCAATGCTGCAAGGAAGGGGGGCGCATTACTGTCGTCGGCGAGTTTCTTGACGAATTCTCTCAAATCCACTTGAAGTACGACGCTCATCCCGCCTTTCAAGTCAAGACCATAAGCCAATTGCTGGCTTTTCAAATCTTGGTAAGTGTAATCTTTCAATAGCGGTATCGACAGTACCGTTTCTGTGGACATAGAGTCCAAGTAGGCCACACGAGCCATTTTTCTAACATCTTCCTTTTGCTCTACTGGAGCGTTTGATGATAAGGCATCTGCATGTGCTTCGGCATCACCTTCCACTTTCATGGTCGGCAATACCAATAAGAACTGGTATGCAGTTACCAGAATCATCACCACTAGGAAGAATCTAATTAAACCTTTCCCTTGCATTGGTAATGAAAATTTTAATAAAAAATAATGTGAATAAATCAGAAAACCAGCTAGTTAAGCCTTGATAACTCCTTCAAGAAGCTCTAAAACCAGCTTTCTAGTTAAAAAATGAGTGCAAATATAGCTTTATTCAATAAGTATTAACGAATATCAAGGGGATAATTTGAATAGACGCTGTCACGATTTGTTTTTTACGAAAGGTCATTTAGGGTTTTTGGAAAAACAGGCAAGGTGTTTTTTTGAAGACATTCCTGAAAGATAATGGGCTTGCTATGCTTGAGTACTACAGAGTGGCCCCTAATACGCAACGACGGCGCAGGGTTCTGAAAAGAAAAATGGGACATCAGTTTAACCAATAGATTTTATTCTAAAATCAGATATTAGTAATTAGTCTTTAGATATTAGATTGAAAATCATTTTTTTATAGCCTAATGTTTTTACCAAAATCGAAAATAGAATAATGTCTAATAGCTTGTACTAATGTCCACTGCCAATCCATTGGTGTTTTCTTTTTGAAACGGGCAGAACTTTTGACAAAAGCTACTCTTTTGGTTTGAGAAATTAGGGCTCCGTAAGCTATGCTTCAGCTTTTTTCAGTATGTTGTCCTTGCCATTCCATCCTATTTCTCTCACAACAAATCTTGAAACGATAATCGGAGATATAACGTGATAAATTAAAATAAAAGAGGAACCGAATGGGGATAATTCATTGATTTTGAACCAATCTCCTGTAATTAATAAGATAGCGATTCCGATGGATGACTTAACAATTTCCATCCAAATTGCATTGGGGTCTTTGTCCATCAAGGAGGTGTAGCTATATATCATCAGATACATAAAGGCACCGTAGATGAAAATGCCAGGACTGCCGATGGTTGTAAATTGGTAAAGCAACTGGAAAACCATTAAATTGACTAGGACATATTGTATTAAAGACCAGTATTTTAATGCTTGGGAGGTATCAGGAGCATATTTTACGAAAGCATCTGTTTTAGCAGAGGCAATGGGATATTTTGCGGCGACATCGGCAGGTCGCCAACCAGTAGGCATTAGCCAAATCCTAAATTTATCCTTCCAATTTTCTGCTCGCCAAGCGTCTTTTGTCAATAGCCATATATGATTTAGGTTGATGCGGATGGGATTCCAAGTGTTGACTTGTCGAGTAACGCCATATACACAGGGTTCTTCTTCTAACTCTTCTTGAAAGGTACCAAATAGTCTATCCCATATACAAAAAACACCAGATAGGTTTTTATCTCTATAAATGGGGTTGATGGCATGGTGTACTCGATGCTGTGAAGGTGTCACGAGTATATATTCCAACCAACCTAACTTGCCGATTTGAGTGGTATGGTACCAGACCTGAAGGAATAAATGAAGTGGTGTGACAATAGCAATGACTTTTGGGGGAAGCCCTAGCAATGCCGCAGGAAGTAAGAAAAAGACACTAATATTGACAAATTTAGAAATAGACTGTCGAAGCGCAGTGGCGATATTGAAATCTTCTCCAGAATGATGGATGACGTGTCTGTTCCAAAATATATTAACATGGTGCGCTAGGCGATGGTACCAGTAGCTCCCAAAGTCCAGAGCAACGAAACTCAGGAAGTAGACGAGCCAAGTTGTTTTAATTTCGGTCAGTGCCAGATGCTCATACATATATTTGTACCCAAAAATGACAATCGTCAACCCAAGCACACTTTTTATCGCATTGGTCATTCCAGCGCTTAAGCTAGAGATAACATCCATTATTCTATACTCAAAACGCCCTCGAAAATAGGCATAACCCATTTCTAAGAAAAAAAGGACGAATATAGAGGGGATTAGAACGAGCAGGGCTTTTGCAAATAACTCCATGAATCGTTGTTTTTTACCAAGGTACACAAAAAAATCAGGTGTTACTAGAACTAAACGCCTTTTAAATCCTTTTAAGAGTCGTGTAATTATAAACAAAACCTAACTCCATGCACTTAACACTAGAGCACATACTCGGATTGGAAAAGTTTTACCGTCGCAACTTAATCAACTCCATTTCTGGTTTTAAATCTGCCAATTTGATAGGCACTCAAAATGAGTCAGGAACAACTAATCTAGCTATATTCAGCTCTATGGTGCACGTAGGAGCAACGCCCCCCTTACAAGGGATTGTTTCTAGGCCAGATTCGGTGCCAAGGCATACCCTAGAAAACATCAAGCAAACAGGGTTTTATACCATCAATCATGTGAATGTAGATATGCTGAAACCTGCGCACCAGACATCTGCACGCTATACAGCGTCTGAGTATGAACAAACAGGATTGAAAGCTGACTATATTGCCGACTTCCCGGCCCCTTTCGTCAGAGAATCAAAGGTGAAAATAGGAATGGAACTCAAGGAAATCATCCCGATTCATCTCAATGGTACGTACTTTATTATTGGTCAAATAGTATTATTGGAGATAGATGACAACCTGGTTTTGGAAGATGGTTTAATTGATATTGAAAAAGCTGCTAGTGTGGCAGTGAATGGTCTGGATGATTACTACCTACCTCAATCAATTGACCGGTATAGCTATGCAAAACCGAATAAAGAGATAATTAGTATCAAATAAAACAACCTGATTTAAGCAACCGAAATCATGTAATCAACAAGCGGTATAATGTGTTGTTGATTGATTGTCAAAATGTAAGTATGATACATCTTTTTCTATTTTGAGCTTATATTCAGTCACATTTCAAACATACACTAGTTACTGTTTGTTATTAATTGGAGCGGTTTATGGAATGTATAACATAACCCAATTAACTTGTAAAAAGGTTCAGCATTGACTAAGCATCATCTTCATAATGGAAAGCTTGACATGGTCGAGCACGTATATGGATTGATTGATTCAAAAATCCAGCAGATTGACTTCAAAACCAAGCAAGTCATCAATTCCTTTGTGGATTTAGATACGGTAAAGATCAATCCCCCAAAATATGGTCTAGGTGAAATCCCTAACCTAGAATCAACACTTGCGAACAATGAACGAGTGCTTACTCAAATCGAAACCTATAGCCGAACGCTGAAATTATTGCTCATGATGCGTGCCAAGGTCAATCTAGATAATGCTATTTTAGTAATGTACTTATTGGAAGACAATAAGTACTTAAAAGTGAAACAAGAACTTTTAGACCAAGTATTGAACACGCCTTTCAAGCACAAATCTCTAGATAAAGAGAAAGTGAGCGGATAAACTTGTAACGAAGGTGCTAATTCTGCCTTCTTATGAACAACTTCCTTATATTTGCCAAAAAAAGAAATGGCTGAACAAAGAAATTCAAATCAAAACCAGAATCAAATCAATATAGAATTGCCAGATGAGGTTGCAGAAGGCACTTACAGCAACCTAGCGATCATTTCCCATTCCAATTCGGAGTTCGTGGTTGATTTCATACGCCTTGTGCCCAATGTGCCAAAGGCGAAGGTGAAATCAAGAGTGATTTTAACGCCCCAGCATGCGAAGCGTTTGATGAAGGCGCTAGCGGATAACATTAAGAAGTTTGAAACGCAAAACGGTACCATCGCTGATGACAATAATCCGCCTTTTCCTCCAATGAATTTCAATACGCCTAAGGCACAGGCCTAGAATGAAAGATTACACGGGTTGGACACTTTTTTTGGACAGAGACGGTGTCATCAATCGTCGTCTAGTGGGGCGGTATGTGCGCAATTGGGAAGCGTTTGATTTTATCGAAGGCGTTATAGAGAGCCTGGTACGTTTCAATAGTGTATTTGAACATATTGTGGTGGTAACGAATCAGCAAGGAATAGGGAAGGGGATCATGAGTGAATTGGATTTGGAACAATTGCATGATAAAATGTGCCGGGCAGTAAGAGATAGCGGGGGCCGAATTGATCGTTGCTACTATTGCCCGAAATTAGCGAAAGAAAACCCACCTTGCCGAAAGCCCAATACCGGGATGGCATTGCAGGCTCAGTCAGATTTCCCTGAAATTGATTTCCGAAAATCCGTTATGGTTGGAGACTCCCTGAGCGATATGGAATTTGGCTATCGCCTAAAGATGCACACTGTATTGATTACAACGAAGAAAGAAGAAGCTGAAATGCTCGCTTCTGGGCGATATGATGAAATGATTAATGAGCGGCACCCTAGTTTGAAGGCTTTCGGTGCGTCTGTATTGTAGTTAGAGGTTCTTTTTTTTGTTTTTTATCTTAAAATCGGGAACTAAATTAAAAGGTAAAAGCTTGTATAGAGTGTTTTTGCTTGACTATAAAGGCTTTATTCTTTTAAGAGAAAAAAAAGTGCATTTTTTTTAAAAAAATATTTTTCTGTAAAAAAAAGAAATGTATCTTTGCAATCGCTTTGAGAAA
>JAHDBO010000380.1 GCA_020630355.1 Saprospiraceae bacterium | reverse complement strand
TCTAACACAAAGGTAAGCATATTAATAATGTGAAACAGACTTCGTATTTTGAGGAGTGTCATATTATTATAAAAAATAGAACTTATACACCCTTTATCAACTTATGCGCATTATCACATTTGCTTTCATCACCCTGTTTTTATTGTTGAGTGCTTGTACAAGCAATAAGGAAGCCCCTTCCAGCAATTTCGACTCCCTCCCACCCTATCAAAAAGTCAATCCCTTTATCGGTACGGGCGGACATGGGCATACCTTCCCAGGTGCAACCGTCCCTTTTGGTATGGTGCAATTGAGTCCCGATACGCGCCTAGAGGGCTGGGATGGCTGCGGTGGCTATCATTATACAGATGAATATATCTACGGCTTTAGCCACACCCATCTGAGCGGTACGGGCGTGTCCGATTATGGAGATATTTTATTGATGCCTTCCTTAGCGGAAAAAACGACTTTTAACAATGGTGCAGATGGAGGAGAGGGCTATCGGACTCAATTTTCTCACGAAAACGAAACAGCTTATGCTGGTTTTTATCAAGTAGAATTAGACAACGGTATTCTAGTACGATTAACAACAAGTAAAAGAGTAGGAATACACCAATATCACTTTCCAAAAGGGGAAAAGCAATCTGTTTACTTGGATTTGGAACATCGGGATAAAGTCCTGAAATCAGGTTTTGAGCAGACCAGCGATACGGAGGTCGTCGGCTACCGCCACTCTAGCGCTTGGGCTAAAAACCAACAACTGTTCTTTGTAATGCAGTTTTCCAAACCTATTCAATCCTCGGAAAGTTACAATCAGGGCACATCCAGTCAAGCGCAAAAACAGGACGGCACTGCCATCAAAGCCAAGTTTTCATTTGACGAAAGTCAAGCACAACTCCTAGTAAAAGTCGGTATCTCGGCGGTGAGCATAGAAGGCGCTAGGAGAAATCTGGAAGCAGAAATTCCCCATTTTGATTTTGAAAAAGTAAAAACCGAAGCAACAACAACTTGGGATGCCGCCTTAGGAAAAATTGCACTCGAAGGCGGTTCTAAAGACCAACAGCAAATGTTCTATTCTGCACTCTATCACAGCATGATTGCTCCCAATTTGTACCAAGACGTAGATGGACAATATCGGGACATGGACGGTCAAGTGCACCAATCTAATGAGCATACCCATTACACCGTGTTTTCGCTTTGGGACACTTATCGGGCAACGCACCCTTTGTACACGATTCTGGAACAGGAACGCACTAACGACTTCATTCGGGCTTTCATCAAAAAATACGAGTCGGGCGGCATCCTGCCCATTTGGGATTTGAGTGCCAATTATACGGGCTGCATGATTGGTTATCATGCCATTCCTGTGATAGCCGATGCTTATCTAAAAGGGATTCGTGACTATGACGTCGCAAAAGCTTATGAAGCCATGAAACATAGTGCCCAACAAAACCACCTTGGACTAGAATCTTATAAAAAATACGGTTTTATCCCCGTAGAAGAAGAATCCGAATCCGTTTCCAAGACATTGGAATATGCCTACGACGATTGGTGTATCGCCCAAATGGCGAAAGCACTGGGCAATGAGGCAGATTACAAATACTATATCCAACGGGCACAGCACTATAAAAATGTCTTCGACCCAAGCAGTAAATTCATGCGTGGACGCTTGTACAATACGCTCTTTGAACCCTTCAATCCTTACGAGGTCAACTTCAACTATACCGAAGCCAATGCTTGGCAGTACAGTTACTATGTACCCCAAGATATTTCAACCTTTATAGACATTATGGGGGGACAAGATGCTTTTGAAGCTCGGGTGGATGCCTTATTTGAGGCGGAACAAGCAACATCTGGTCGGCATCAGGTTGATATTACAGGACTTATCGGGCAGTATGCGCATGGCAACGAGCCAAGTCACCATATCGCCTACCTATACAACCACATCGGGAAGCCGCAAAAAACGCAGGCAAAAGTCCGACAAATCATGGA
>JAHDBO010000379.1 GCA_020630355.1 Saprospiraceae bacterium | reverse complement strand
AGTATCTGAAAGAAACAAACTGCCAGCCAACTTCCACCCAATCCAAAAATGATTGCCATAAAACAAGGATAAACTGGTGTCCTGAAAGTATCTTGTACAAAAGGGGCTTCTGCACATCTGGAATAACCGTTGCCTGCTATCAGATTTTCGGATATATTGCTATAAGTAGCACTGTCTATATTGAGACTTTTTGCTGGATTTTGCGACACATAAAAGAAAGCGACGCCTCTGAAAAGCAAGGCGAGTGCTAACAATCCGATAATAGGTCGGTATTTTTGTGGCATTAAAGCGTGGATTTGAGGAAAATGATTAAAAATATCGTCTTTCGATTACTTTTTGCGAGCCTAAAGATAAGGGCTATCCGCAAAAAGCCAATGCCTAGTCATTGGGATGGTATTTTGATTCCGCTATCGAAGCCTATCGGTATCGGCGACCTTGTGATGCTGTCCCCGATAATCAAAGCGGTAGCGGCCTTATACCCCAAAAGTCAGGTTGTTATTTTATCCGAGCTTCCTGATTTTATAGATTTTCCTCCCAATGTCTATTTTCAAAAAGATTTTAAACGACCAAAAGGCAATTGGCTGTGCTTATCCCTTTTGATGAACTTGAAACATTACTCCGCATTGAATCAGGTATCTCATTGGTTGGGCTATTTTGTTCGTACCAAAGCAGTTTCAAATTTTGTTTCTACGGATATTCATTACGATGGACAAGGGGCGCATTTTGTAGAAAGAGGACTTTCTTTATTGAAAATATTATCCCCAAAAAGAGGAGAACAACTAGCTTTAGCCTTTCGGCAAAAAGAGTTGTCATATCCCATAATCAGAACAAAGTCAGTTGTCTATAATGAGAAAAAGAAGACACTAGCCCTAGGGCTTTTTTCTCAATTTGACCATAGCCTCTGGTCACTGAACCAAGCGGCAACGGTCCTGCGAAAACTCTATGAGGAAGAGCGTTACGAACAGTTTTTGGTGTTGGGGGATAGTTCTGAAAGAAATCTTTCTTTAGCAGAAAAACTTATTGCTTTGTGTGATTTACCAGAAGGTGTACTTGTGAATTTTTGTGGAAAAACGAAATTGTCCCAAGCAGCTTATTGCATTCAACAATCCCATGCTTTCCTAGGAGTTGATTCTGGTTTGGCGCATCTAGCTTATGCGCTATCACCAAAAGTATTTGCGTTGTATATCATTACTCGACCTGAAAATATCATTCCTCAAAATGCTGCTTTTCTTTCAAAAATTACTGCCATACATGCCTACGAAGAGGGAGAAGCACAGTTATTTGATGGACTGAACCCTGTTGACCCACAGGAAGCTAAGGCAAAAAGCAAGCAAATAAGCAGTGAGCAAGTCCTACAAGCCATGCGACGATGAAAGTGATACATTTCCATAGAAAACCTAGGGTGGGATTTTATAGTATAGAACATATTTATAAAAATATACGGGCATCTATACAAGAAGAGGAAGTCAAGCTACAAGTCGTGGAAATGCCTTTTTATTGTACCAGTCATTTTGGAAAACTTTGCAATCTGATTTATGTCCTTTTCTTTAAAGCTGATGTCTACCATATAACAGGTGATATTCATTATGTCGCTGCTTTTTTGCCTCGAAGGCAAACCATCATCACGGCGCATAGCGTAGAAGGTGGTCGCCCAAAGCTAGAAGGGTGGCGAAGGCGTTTGTTTCGGTATCTCTATTTTTTTCGGCCCAACCGGCATTGCCAATACTGGACAGCGGTGTCTCAGTTTACCAAGAAAGAATTATCAGCTCTACTAGGGGTTTCTGATAAAATTGAAGTGATTTATAATCCTATCAGCCCAATATTTAAAGAAGAGAAAACGCTCCCAAAATCGACTGCTAATTTTGAAATCCTTCTAGTAGGTACGCATCCCCGCAAGCAGAACGAGCGGGTTTTTGAGGCAGTAAAAACGCTAGATAATATACATTTGACTGTGGTGGGAATACTTCCCGAAAGGCA
>JAHDBO010000378.1 GCA_020630355.1 Saprospiraceae bacterium | reverse complement strand
CAATCTAATATCTAAAGACTAATTACTAAAATCTGATTTTAGAATAAAATCTATTAAATATTTTAAATCAAATACAATGAAAAAGTTTTCATTATTATTCCCTTTATTCTGTTTATTATTAATTATTTCTGCTTGTAACGATGACGATGTAGATACAGGCGAAGGAGAAGAACTGATTACGACCCTGACACTAACTTTAACGCCTGCTAATGGAGGAACGCCTGCTATCATGACTTTCCAAGATTTGGATGGTGACGGTGGAAATATCCCTGTTGTTATGGAAGGTACTCTTGATGCCAATACGATTTATACTAGTGCTGTCACCTTTTTGAATGAATCGGAATCTCCAGCGGAAAATATTACCGAAGAGATTGAAGAAGAAGATGAGGAACACCAAGTGTTCTACGCAGCTTCAGGAATCAACCTTTCAGCATCTTATGATGATATGGACGATAATGGCAATCCTATTGGACTGGCAACTACCATGCAAACAGGGGCGGCTAGTTCGGGAACTTTAACGGTAACACTTCGTCATGAACCAAACAAAGATGCAAGTGGCGTTTCTGATGGCGACATTACCAATGCAGGTGGTGAAACGGATATTGAAGTTACGTTTCCAGTAACGATTCAATAATCATATTGCTTACTAAGGGCCTTGCAGTGCAAGGCCCTTACTTCATCAAGGTTTGATTTCAAGGCTATGCGCTGTTTCCTATTTTCACTTTTATTCTTGCTTTGGCTTTCGCCAAAAACACTTGCCGGGCAGGATTGTCAACTCACTTTATCAGGATATACACTCGACAAAAGCACCAAGATAGCTTTGCCCTTTTCCAATGTTTATATCAAAGATTTGAATATTGGCACCGTATCTGATTCTCTAGGTTTTTTTAAAATTGAGAACCTTTGCTCTGGTGAAATTCATTTAGAATCAAGTCATATCGGCTGTGAAACAGAGCATATCTTTTTGGTTCTAGAAAGAGATACAAACTTCAATATCCTACTCCATCATCATTCCGAGTTATTGAATGAAGTGGTTGTGCATGGCTCACACTCCGACGCTACAGCGGAAAGCAGTAGCAGTATCGGTCGGACTGAAATCATCAAAGAAGGAAATAGCAATTTGTCAGATATTCTTGAAAACATCACAGGTGTCAGCACATTAAAAAACGGTTCTGGTATCTCTAAGCCCGTTGTACACGGTCTTTTTGGCAATCGAGTTGCCATATTCAATAACGGCATTGCACAAGCAGGACAGCAATGGGGCAATGACCACGCCCCCGAAATCGACCCCTTTGCAGCAGACCACCTTTCTGTCGTCAAAGGGGCTAGTGCATTGGCTTATGGCGGTAATGCGCTAGGCAGTATCGTCCTAGCAGAGGTAGGCGACATTACCAACGACCCACACCTCCAAGGGAATGTCAATTATATTTTTGAAACGAATGGGCTAGGACATACGCTCAACGCCAAAGTAGAGCGCAATGACAAATGGGCCGCTTGGCGTGCTTCGGGCACACTCAAGCTAAAAGGTGATACTAGGACACCCAATCATTTTTTGACCAACACAGGAAAAAAAGAAGGAAATATAGCCCTACAAATCGAAAAGAAATTCTCTCAAAAATGGCATACCTCGGCATACTACTCTCTATTTAGCACTGAGATTGGTGTTCTGAGAGGCAGTCATATCGGTAATTTGACCGACCTAGAAACAGCATTGGAAAGAGAGGTCCCTTTTTTCACAAAAGACACTTTTTCTTACCAAATCAATGCGCCCCGACAACAAGTACAACATCACTTATTAAAACTAGAATCCAAGTATTTCCTTTCGGAAAACCAGTCCTTGAAATTCCAATATGGTGGTCAGCTCAATAATAGAAAAGAATACGATATCCGAAGGGGTGGTCGTTCCAATATTCCCGCTCTAAGTTTGAATCAATTTTCCCACTTCCTAGAAGGGGTTTACCAACAGGAACTCCATCATGGCACTTTAATCAAAACAGGGATTCA
>JAHDBO010000034.1 GCA_020630355.1 Saprospiraceae bacterium | reverse complement strand
GCGTGGTTGAGATATTTGCCAATCTTGGCCCATCTTCATTTCTGATAAAGAAATCCCGAACCACTTCACAAGCCGTATTCGATTGGTCTGTAATCGTTACGCTATACGAGCCAAATGGCAAGTTCATCCTCCTATTGCCAGCCAGGTTCTCATTCCCAATATCGGGCGACCAAGTATAGTTATAAGCACTAGCATTTCCACCTATATTGATGGTAGCCGCACCATCCTCGTTCCCACAGGTCGCTTCTGCGGTTGTGATGCTCATCACTGGAATGACTTCACAATCACAAGCCTCTATTTCTATATTATTAGAATTAACTAAGGTACATCCATTTTCATCTAGAATCGTTAGCCCGTACAATCCAGCCTCTAAGCCATTTCTATCAGCGGTGTTTCCACCACTATCCGACCAATTAAAAGTATAATTTCCTGTACCACCCGTAACGAAGGAACGAATAGTCCCACCTTCACCACAAGCAGCTGTTGTAGAAAATGTAACTGCTATCGGTTCTGGTTCTTTTATATCAAAACAAGCCGCTCCTGTGGTACACCCTGCTGCGTCGACAATCGTAAGGCAGTATTGTCCAGCACTTAATGCGCCATTGGTTCTTTCATTGAAACCATTGGTCAAAATGGTATCCGCAGGTGCGTTGAAGTTATTGGCATAATCAACAGTAAAGGCTATGCCCCCATCATTCGCACCAAAACAAGAAATATCGTTAACACTATTCAGCGTAACCGCTGCGCTCGGAACGTCCCCATCGACCATCGCAAAAATGAAGCTCGTCGAACAGCCATCTCCAGCGTTATCACTGATATTCACAACATAAACGCCTGCTCTAAGTCCTGTCCTACTTGCTCCCGAACCACCATCACTCCATTGGAAGGTGTAGTTGCCAGAGCCACCATTTACATTGATGGTTGCTGCACCATCCGCATTGTTACAAGTCGGATTTTGATTGATAGTCACGCCAGCTTCCAGTGGATTATCTTCTTGGATAATGACCATTTCCACGTTCGGACAATCTGGATTAGCAGGGTCAGAAAAAGTGACAAAATAAGTACCAAAAGCTAGATCATTTCTAGTATTCCCTACAAAACCATCTTCCCAAGTATAATTATAATTTAGGGGATTCAACGTTGCTGAACCATCTGCTGCGCTACAGGAAGCTGGACTGGTAGAAACACTAGATAAAGTCGGTCCATCAGAGTTACGAATCGCAAAAGCTCTTTCTATCGTACAATCTTCTGAATCAGGACTCGCCACTTCCACTCGATAGCCTCCAAAAGGCATACCCGTTCTAGCATTGCCCGCCGTGTTTGGCTGCCCAACATTTGGTGTCCAAGTATATTCAAAGTCCGCAGGATTGCCGTTTATATTGATTGTAGCGCTACCATCGCTATTGCCACAAGTTGCTTCCTGTATGACAACACTAACTATATCCGCAGGCGTACAAGCAACACATTCATCGCCTGTGCTAAGTCCGACGATAATATTATCCGAACCGGTACAGCCTTCTTCATCCGTAACCGTGAAAGTATATTCCGTTGTAGCTGATGGAGAAGCGATTGGGTTTGGAATTGTGGGGTCGCTCAATCCGTCAAGCGGTGTCCATGCGAAGGTCAACTCCCCTTCACCACCTACCCAGGAAGCATTCAATTGAATTCCTGCTGCATCTGGACAACGGGTCACATCGTCCCCTGCATTTACGGTTAAAGCCCCTGGAATCGGTAAGTTGATAAACTGCTCCCCGCCTTCTGTCGTTGCCATTTCTACACTACATAAAGTCCCTGAATTGCCACATTCGAGTTCATTCCGCAGGAAGGTCAACATGGCAATCTGAACATTATCTGAAGCACAGTCTAAATTCTGAGGAACGCCTATTTCAAACGTCAGGCGAATTTCCTCGTTTTCCATGATATTTAGCGGCATTGGCCAAGTCAGGACTGTAATGCCCGACTCATTGCTGATTTCGGGTTCGCCAGGGGTATATCCACTAGGAAGTGTCCCTAGCGTTGAATTAGGATTATAGGACATGCCTTGCGGCAATTTGACTTGAATTTTATCATCTTGACCTGTTGGTGTTGTTGTCAAATTGGTAACGACTAACTCCATCAAACCCGTTCCATTACTATTTATTGTACTTGCTGGCCCTAGGGCAATAGAAAACAGCTTGGTCAAATCTTCTGCAATACCATCTATAAAAATTGGTAAGGTTTCGCCAAACTCAATATTGGTGGTATCGCTACAGCCTGCAATTCCTTTAACATTATAAGCTACAAAACCACCGTCCACAAAACCACAGGAAGTGATGAACTTAAACCGTAGTTTCATTTCGTTGGAGTCGCTTGGCGCAAAAGGGTTAAAACCAGGTAAGCCGTTGGTAGATAAATAAGGATGTAAATCATCAATATTGTCTAGCTCGAAAGTTTCCCCTCGAAGGCTTACGCCTGTCATAACTGGGTTAGCTGATACTGGTATAAATGCCGCACTTGATGGATAAGCGACTTCAAAGCTGTTTGGAACAAAATCCGCTCCTAGGAGCGGCAAGAAAAATTCTTGATTTAAATCAAAAGCTGCTCCTTGGTCCGTATTTCTAATTAATATCTCATAAGTAATCTCCTCACAGAAACTGTTTTCATCTACAGGTTGAACAACCACGTCAGCATCCAAATTCGGTTTTTCGGTAATCAAAGACATTGCTAATTCCTCTGTCTCACAAGGGTCGTATAATTCAGGTGTCCAATCGGGCTCACCGTATTCGGTACAATTCCAGCCCGTTATTGCCTGCATCGGAGAGACACCACATTCGGTGACAATCGCCCTAACCCTTATCGTATTACAGATTTCAAAATCAGCATTTCCGTTTACAACACGCTTCAAAGCTGGTGTATAAGCAAAGTAATTTTTCCCTTCTGTTCCATAGGTTTGTATCGCCAAATCTACAGGGGCACTAGGAACACTCACATCCTCAATAGAAACGATGTCTATAGCTCCATTTGGATTTTCAAAAGCAATCCAGTTCAAACCTGCATCAGATTCCGTAGAAGTATTACAGTGCTTTACAATCCACTCTGCTGTATCCCCTACTAATGTATGGTTTGGATTGGTAACAGGGTTAAAACTAAAGGTCGGTGGCAAAGTATAGGTGATGTCATTATTAACGCTCTCCACCTTTGGTTGGGAGCATTCTCCATCTCCAATTTCGGAGGCATACAATAAATCTCTATAATAAATAGTGGGGTCAAAATTAAAGATATTATCCCCTCTTGAACTAGCAGATTCCGAACCGCAATCTGCAATCGCTTTTATTCTAAAATTAAAAGAATAGGCTTCAGCATTATATGAAGGTACTGTATTAAGTGTATCGAACCTTGCTATATAAACGCCAGAAGGCAAATTGTCAAAACCAGGAATAGAATAGAAATTATCCCCATAGATTGGGTGACCGGGAATAGAGACTTCTACCTCAAAACGACTAAAAGCATCTGCGATGGTGGGGTCAAACTCGAATCGAATGGAATCAACAAAGGATGACTGTCGGAACTCATTAGGGAAGAAGTCTTCAAAATCACGTACATTATTGAGTATCCGATATTGCAATTGTGTTTCGTTACAACCTCTTGGGAAATTATTGGCAGAAGGAAAGGAGAATAAAGAACCTGTCTTGGCGATAGTAAAATTGTCTCCGTAGTCATCACAAGCATTTTTACTACCATCTATCACCACATATCCACTACCTCTCAACCTTGGTACTAACTTGAAGTTATTCCTGTAAGGTCCTTCGGGGTTGATAGAAAAGTTTCCTACAAATTCTATTAGGTCTCCAGGCTGTAGCGTTACATTGAGGTCTGCTAAACATTGATGTAAATCAAAATCCAAAGTCTTGGTCGTATCGGTTTTGGTCAAGGTCAGATTGCTTTCATCTACATCGCAGAAGAAAGTATTGCCTCCTGTTTCTATTCTTAATCGTCCTTCTTCAAAGAAGAAAATTTCATCTTCCGAGACGATTCTATCGACATTATCATAAGTGATAATGATACCGATACTATCAGAAATAGGGTCATCACCAACAATATTGGTTACCGTCATAGCCACCATATCACAAGAAAGTGCCACTTTATTATCTACATCGGCAGGATTAACAGGTGTATTAAAACTGGCATCTGTATAACCAAAAGTCGTCCTTTCTACATTAAAATCCACTGTACGAACCGATTCTTCACACTCCAAATCCGTAGATACATCACAAGGAGGAATAGAGGGGTGTAATCTTGGCCCTGTCATTTCTCCACAGTACCAAGTATGTCTACAATCACAGCTAGGGCAATAATGCTCAAAGCGTACTGGGAATGAAGTTGGCCCTGCCACTGCATCACAATCCGTTGTAAATGCTAACTCCAATTGATAATCACCGTTCACAAAGGGCTCAAAGGAAGCATCAAAGGTTAATTCCACTCCTTCAGGCACATTATTGACACCTATTCTTGGCACTTCCGAGGTGACATTTCTTAAGAGGCGCGTTTGTGAGGGCACCAAACTTACTCCGACTGGTAGGTCAATCGTCACTACATATTGCTCTCCATCGTTACAGTTTTTAACCCAGTCTCTCACCGTCCTTCTTTGGGTATGAACCATCTTGAAAACATCTTGCGCCACATCTGCATCTGGGTCCGTAAAATTTTGAAAATCAGAACGGCGATTCGTTGGGTGACGGAAGTTGTTTAAATCTTTTGATAAGCGTACATCACAGGCATTTGTCCATAATATCTTGGAACTAATATCAAAAGAAATATCGTTGGCACAAAGATTTTCTTCTGAAGTTGAAGTACCACAATCATAACTATATCGTGCGATGAGTTCCACTGATTCGGAAAGTGGTAAGTCATCAAAGTAGCCATCGCCATCTGCATCCATTAGACCACCTGCACCATCGGGGTCATTCAAAAAGATGGGATTTCCATCCAACATAATTAAGCTATCAGGATTGGGAATGATGACGCCTGCTATTGAGATTTCGGTAACTTCAAAACCTGGGATTGATAATTCAAAAATCTGTCCTAGACCTATTCCCAATTCCACGTCCAGCATTGTACCGAAGCCTTCATCTATTTCTGTCCCATTATTGGTAAACACTACCGCTTCCACCCCATTCTGACAGTACCCGACCGTTTGATTCTCAACCGAACCCGAATTTCTAATGACGGGATTGGCAGCGCCGTTACCGATAGCGATGAAATTATTGACACTAGCAATATTACAAGCCATGCCGTAACAACCCCAACTCACCTCGTGCCTACTAGAACGGCTATCGTCGCAACTAATCACGCAGACATCCTCTTCGATAACCATTTTTTCGTCAGGGTCAAAAATCGCATCTCCATTGCCAGGGTTGTTTCCAACTGTATTCCCCTCGATATAAGTCCCAAAAACCTTAGCTGTAATCAGTGTATCTCCGTCAATGGTCGCTGTTTTGTTTAATGGAAACGACACCCCATTTATCCGAATGGCATTGACGATGACTCCTTTTCCTTGTGTATTGGTATAGCTGAGCGTATCGACCGTTCCTTGCAAACCACTATTGGTAATGATAATTTCTCTGGTAAAACATTCGTTCAAGCGTGCTAAATTGACAGGATTATTGCCTGCTGCCGTTATCTGAGGGATAAAAAAAGCATCTCTGTATTCGGAGGTCTGGTCAGATTCTGACATAAAACTGCCATTCATCGAATAATTAAAACTCCAAGTGTCAAAGACCTGCACGCTATTATTGACATTGATGGTATCAATGATACCGCAGTTTGCCTTCACTCTAAATGAAACATCTACACTTGTAGTACCATTTGGATCCAAATCGGGTAGTGTCAACACAGGTCGACTAAGGTCATTGGCATTGACCAAAGCAACTCCAGGAGAGGTCGAACCTGTAATCAATCCATCAAATTGCACCCCTCTAAAAAGGTTGATGGTCGTTTCAATGTTTTGCCTAGTGTCCAGCTCTAGACCATCAAGACTCACTCGAACGGTAACTTCATCACTCGCTCCACATACATTCAATTCATTTGGAACTGCATTCGCATTTGGGTAAGCAACTTTTAGATTATTTTGAGAAAATCCAAGCTGCAAAGAGAAGCAGGTGCAAAGAATCCAAAACAGTAGATTTTTTTCCATGAGAATGGGTATTAGCTGACGCAAAAAATGCCTCTTTCTATTATAGAAGAGACAGTTTGATATATGATAATATCCATTATATAACCAAAATCATACCGAAATACTCAAAGTATCCGCAGCCTATCAGCCCATCTTACTCTTGCAATGCATTGAGTGCATTTTGCGTGACTTGACTTTTAGATGCATTAAGATTTTTTTTATTCTTATAAAAAGAAAACATACTGGAACCACAATATGCAGCGTGTAGTTGTAAACCTTTAAAAACCAACATTATAAAGGGCTAAAATAAAAAAACCTGCACCTTAAGGAGGGAATAAAGATGCAGGAACATAAAACATACTATGAGAAAACTGACCTAAATTTATGTCTTAAAAAAGCACTATTCTCTTACGATTAGAGAATACATTCTTTTTATTAGGATTCGGTACATTTCAGCTATTTATCGGTAAAACATACTCTTATTCTCTTTTGTAAATAAAAAATCCTGCACTTAATTAGAGGGAAATAAGTGCAGGAACACTAAACATACTATGAGAAAACTATTATCAATATAGCGACAATTGCGATTGAGGGAAGGCAAAATCTAGGGAACGGTACACATACCAGCGAAAGCGGCATTTTTGATTATATGAACGGAAAAAACCTACATCTTTAAGGAGGGAATAAAAGATGTAGGAACATTTAACATACTATGAGAAAACTATTATAAATTTAAATTATATTGATTAACAATTCAATCCAAATATATATAAAGCATATATATACTTATTTAAAGGCGTAAACAATTGAGAATACGGTGAAAATCACACATTTCATACAAGACGAGCTGGGTATTGATGCTCAAAATTTTCTTCAAAACAGCATTCTGCAACTAACAACAACTCCAGCAGAAGAGGAACAATACGATGCTCTTTATTCGGAACTCATCGGATGTTATAGCAATAAGCTTAGCTATCACAATCTGAGTCATATTTATACTTTCTTAAAAATAGCCTATCTACTAGAGGACCAGATACATCAGCCTACCCCCTTTTTTTGGGCTATTTGGTATCACGATGCCATTTATCATCCCAAAAGAAAAGATAACGAAAAACAAAGTGCTGAACGCGCCCTTAAAAAACTAGATCCATACTTAAATACAGAAGATTTGAACCAAACCAACTCCTTAATTTTAAGTACTGCCAAACATGTTCCATTGAAGCCAGAAGATGAGGATCATCGACTCTTTTTGGACATGGACTTATCCATTCTTGCCTCCAATAAGGACACTTATCGCCTTTATGCAGATGCTATCGCAAAAGAATACAGTCATGTTCCTCGTTTTTTATATCGATATGGTAGAAAGAAAGTACTGAAGAATTTCCTCCGTCGACCACAAATATTTTACACACCAATATTTCGAGAATGGGGCGAGTCAAAAGCAAGGGAGAACATCCAACATGAAATTAGGGGATTCAAATAACGTTCTTCTGTACCTCACCATAAATGATTTCAAAGCAATCCTTATCTTTGGGACCAGATAAACATCTACGATGAAAGAAAGCCTCAGGAAAACGCTAGAATCTTTACCTAATATATTCAAATACATCCTTGCTGGATTAATTGTATTTTTTATTAGCCTACTTTGCCCTAGCAACACTGTATTCAAATACGACTTCACGAAAGGCCAACCTTGGGTATATGAAGACCTTCGTGCCCCTTTCGATTATGCTATCCTGAAACCAGAGGAGGTCATTCAGAAAGACCGTTCAGAACTCGAAGCTAATTTTTCTCCCTATTATCTCAATGATACCGATGTCGTCAAGCAACAGAAAAAACGTTTTGCTAAAAGATTTCAAGAAGAAGTCTCAAAGATTGACGACGAAGACTTTTCGGATGTAAAATCCAATGCACGCCGCTATCAGAAAAAAGGGCTAGAAATCATTGACGGTATTTATACAAAAGGAATCATTCAGTTAGACGCCACCCATGAGGGCAAGGATAACAACTTCGTCATTAATATCATCAAAGGCAACACCACTTCTAAAAGACCTATAAACAGCATCCCTACCACCGAAACAGTCAATGATTTTTTATCGGACACACTCCCTTTATTACCTCTACAAGATCCTGATTTCATCTATGTCTTGCTTTCTGATTTTTTCACCCCTAATATCACCTTTAATGATTCTTTGACTCAAAAATTCAAAGCAATAGAAATGCAAGGCTTCTCTCTGACGGAGGGTTTGGTCAAAAAAGGAGAATTGGTTGTACAAAGAGGGAATATCGTCACGGATGAAATCTATCAAAAACTGCACTCTTACCGTGCACAATACGATAAAGAGGTCAATAATGCGAGCAGTTTTTCCGAGGTGTTGATAGGATATATCATTTTGACCAGTCTAATCGTGGGTGTCTTTTTTTTATTCCTTCAATTCAGGTACAAAGCTATATTCAATAGCTTGGTACAACTTATGTTCATATTGATTTGGCTGCCACTATTTGCCTATCTCGTCTATCTGGTTGAAGGCACCAACAATTTGAGCGCCTACTTGATTCCGTTTTGCATCGTCCCTATTGTTATCAAAAACTTCTACGATAGGCAGATTGCACTCTTTACACATATCGTCATTGTCCTGATTGCTTCTTTCTTGTCTTCTCTGGGTTATGAATTTACTTTCGTACAAATTTTAACTGGGATAGTCGCAGTTTATAATCGGGTAGAAACAAGGGACATGGGTCAGTTTTTTATGGCGATCCTATATATTTTCCTGACCTACGCAGTCGCCTTCCTAGGGCTGAGTTTGATACAAGAAGGTAGTTTTGCCAAGATAGATTGGAGCATTTACAGCTGGTTGTTTTTGAATGCTTTTTTAATACTTCTGGCTTATCCCTTGATTCCTTTGATTGAACGCATTTTTGGTTTTACTTCTAGCATTACCCTAGTAGAACTGAGCGACATGAATCGTCCATTGCTCAAAGAACTGTCTCTCAAAGCGCCTGGTACTTTACAACATTCTTTGCAGGTTGCCAATCTTTCCGAAGCAGCTGCCAGTGCGATTGGAGCGAATGAACTCCTAGTCAAAGTCGCCGCACTATATCATGATATTGGTAAAATGCATAAGCCCAACAATTTCATAGAAAATCAAAACGGACAAAGCCCGCATGACAATATGAGCTATCTCGAAAGTGCCAAAGCCATTATCGAGCATATCACAGAGGGTGAAAAAATGGCAAAAAAACACCGCTTGCCTAAAGTCGTCAAAGATTTTATCACAACGCACCATGGTACGACTCGAGTCGAATATTTTTATAGAAAACATCTGGCAGATAACCCAGACAGAGCCATGGATGAGTACCTGTTCCGTTACCCTGGACCGAAGCCAAGCACTAAGGAGCAGACCATCATGATGATAGCGGATTCCTTGGAAGCCGCTAGTAAAAGCTTGAAATCTCCAACTGAAAAAGACATCAATAGTCTGGTAGAAAACATTATTGAGGGCAAAATCAAACAAGGACAATTGAGCGATTCTCCACTGAGTTTCAATGAACTCGCAAAATGCAAGCGAGTTTTCAAAAACTTGCTCAAAAGCATCCATCATGTACGGATAGAATATCCAGATGAGCCAAAGAAGTAACAAGAATACATCTAATTTTTTAAATGTATTTCAAAATATTAATAGTACAATAAAATATTATTTTTAGATTTGCCTAAAAATAATATTTATGAAACCCTGTCACTTGTTTTTCGCCCTTCTTATTTGGATTGCTTTGAGCGCTCGAAGTCAGGCTCAAATTGTCACCGACAGACCAGACCAAACTGAATCTTCCTTAGTTGTTCCGAAAGGAGCACTACAAATTGAGGCGGGACTATTGACGGAACACCAAGACCTATTCGATGATTTCAGCTCCATTAAGGAATCCTTTCCCACTATTTTGTTCAGATATGGTATTTCCAATAAATTTGAACTGAGGTTAGTAAGCGAATATGTGAGTAGTCGAAATGGAGGTAGAGACAACAGTGTCGAAGGTTTTGGTGATACACAAATCGGCTTTAAATGGAACATAAAAGGCCAAGAATCTGGCAAAACGCAGATAGGTTTCATGAGTCATCTGGTCTTACCAACAGGTTCGGCATTCCACAGTAACAAAGCCCTTGGTGTTATTAATAAACTTGCAATTTCCCAAGATTTGGCGGAAGACTTTAGCTGGGGTTTGAATGTAGGCTACGATTATCTTCCATTTGAGGAAATGGACAGTAAGGGCAACATCACCTACTCCCTCGCTATCGGCCATGGTATTAATGATAAAGTTGGGATTTTCATTGAGCCTTACGGCGAACTGGAAGAACTGGAGGAATTTGTCTTTAACGTGGATGCAGGCATTACCTATCTAATCAACCCCAACTTTCAACTAGATTTTTCTCTAGGAACGGGTGTGACTCACAATATGAATTTTATGTCGATTGGTTTCAGTTGGTTGATTTTGAAAAAATAAAAATGGCGCTGCCAAAATAGGCAACGCCAATGCATTATGATAATTTAAAATGGTTGCGATATTCGTTTACTCTACAATCTTAATGACTGGCTTCAACAAATAGCCTCCGTTTCCATTCCCTAACTCGACCACAGATTCCCTAGCGTCAAAATCAATCAACAGATTGAAAACCTCCAATTCTGAAACATCTTTTTGAACATTGATTTTCAATCCAGATTGCTGGGCACTAGGTGTTTTTAGCTCATGGCTAATACTGTCGAAAACGATACTGTTGTTTTCTCCTAAGACCAATCTGATCTGATGAATGGTATCTGCATCTACAATGGAAGACCCGATCAATGTATCCAGACCATTTTGGAAATCCAATAAATTATACACGCCCGCATTGGTCGTCAATTCGAAGGAATCACGGCCTTCGTTCGTTATTACTATCACAGTCTCTAAGTCGATGTTCACTTCTGTAGCATCATCTATCGGTCCATCAGTCATTCTTAGGTTGAACAAGGTACTGGTGCTATCCTTATCGGAACAGGATGCCAAATAAGACAAAGAAAGTACACAAACAATAGCAAAGAAATAGGAGAAATACTTCATTAGATTTTTAATTATTTTATTAAAATAAAAAAGACAATTGCTGAAATAACAACAACATTTAAATTTTCCTTTGGAAAATCGGCGTAGCAACAACAGAAATTATATTTGCATTTTATTCTGTCACATTAAACAACGAATCTAAAAATAAGATCGTTGCCTTTAGATGATAAAATCGTTAAAATCAATGCAATGTCGTTAATCTTGCATTTTAAGTATCCAAAAAGTGCTAGTCCTTACCCATTGCTTTATACGCATTGATCAATCCATTTGTAGAAGCATCATGACTGCTTACCACTTCTTCATTTTTCAGCTCAGGAATAATAGCGTTGGCCAGCACCTTACCGAGCTGTACGCCCCATTGGTCGAAACTGAAGACATTCCAAATCACGCCTTGCGCAAAAATTTTATGCTCATACATCGCAATCAATTGTCCTAGCGTATATGGTGTGATTTGTTTGACCAAAATAGAATTACTAGGACGGTTTCCTTCAAAAACACGGAAAGGCGTCATCTCTGCGACCTCGTCTCGGCTATGTCCTTTTTCGGCCAGTTCCAAGCGAACCTCTTCTTCGCTTTTGCCTTTCATCAGGGCCTCTGTTTGTGCAAAGAAATTGGACATCAATAAGGTGTGATGCTCCCCGATAGGATTATGGCTTATTGCGGGAGCTATAAAATCACAAGGAATCAATTTTGTCCCTTGGTGTATCAATTGGTAATAGGAATGTTGTCCGTTGGTGCCTGGTTTGCCCCATATAATCGGTCCTGTTTGATAATCTATTTTTCTTCCTGACCTGTCCACACTTTTCCCATTGCTTTCCATGTTCGCTTGTTGGAAATAAGTAGAAAAGGATTCTAAGTACTGGTCATAGGGCATTATCGCCTCTGACTCTGCCCCGTAGAAATTATTGTACCATATCCCTAGCAATGCCAAAATAACAGGTAGATTTTCATCAAAATCTGCTGTTCGGAAATGCTCATCCATTCGGTGCATACCCTCTAGCAACTGTATAAAATTATCGTACCCAATTGTACAACAAATAGACAACCCGATTGCCGAACTCAATGAATAACGCCCTCCTACCCAATTCCAAAACTCAAACATATTATCGGTATCAATCCCGAACTGGGCAACGCCCTCCGCATTGGTGGAGATGGCGACAAAATGCTTTGCGACATGGGCTTCATCTATAGCAGTTCCTAAAAACCAGTCCCTAGCACTAAAAGCATTTGCCATTGTTTCTTGCGTCGTGAAAGACTTAGAAGCAATCATAAACAAGGTTGTTTCTGGATGGACTTTTTTCAAGGTTTCGCTAATGTGCGTCCCATCCACATTCGAGACAAAATGCACTTGAACCCCCTCTCTCCAGTAGGGTTTCAAAGCTTCTGTCACCATAAACGGACCTAGGTCGGAACCACCGATTCCTATATTTACAACATCCGTTATGGTTTTCCCTGTGTAGCCTTTCCACTCCCCCTCATGGAGTCGTTCTGAGAAATCCTTCATTTTTTCTAAAACCGCATTCACCTTTGGCATCACATC
>JAHDBO010000033.1 GCA_020630355.1 Saprospiraceae bacterium | reverse complement strand
ATATAAGGACATATAAGAAACACTTATATGATTCTTAAATGCCTTATATGGTTCAGTCCAATTAGTTTTCTAACAGAAGCTACATCAACTCACCCCCAATCCATTCCCAATGGCATCTTTAGGCTGGACGAAAACAAGATTCCCTTTTTCGTCCTCTGCCATTAGAATCATGCCTTGGGATTCGACGCCTCGTAGTTTTCTTGGTGCTAGGTTGGCTAATAGTAATACCTGCTGACCAATCACTTCCTCCGTAGAGAAATGCTTGGCGATACCAGAAACAACCGTCCTAGTTTCAAAGCCTAAATCAACGGTCAATTTCAATAGTTTATCTGCCTTTTTGACTTTTTCTGCGCTGGTAATAGTCCCTGTACGGATGTCCAATTTAGAAAAATCATCAAACTGGATTTCGTCCTTGAGCGGTGCTCTTTCATTGGCTTTTTCTGCTTCGATAATCGCCGCCAATTTTGCCTTTTCTGCTTCGATGAGTTCTAGGCGGGATTTGTCTTTTCTATCATGAATCTTAGCAAACAACAAACTCGGCGCTCCAATGACGTGCCCATCTTCCAAGCCTGTTTTTCCTACTTTCAGCGTATCTAGCAATTGCGCCCAAGCACCATTTTCTGCTAGAGGCAGGTTCAGCAATCCCCTCATCTTATCCGAGGTCGCAGGGATAAACGGCTTCGCCAGAACGCTCAACACCTGAACGATTTCTAAGCCCAATCTCATGCAGTTGTGAATCACGGGATTCTCAGGTTCGGTTTTCCACAACTTCCAAGGAGATACATCTTGCAAGTGCGTATTCCCATAAGAAGAAATCTCCATCAAAGTCTGTATCGCTTCCTTGAATTTGTAAGACCAAAGGTGTTGTACCAACTGCTCTACCAAAGCTGTTACGGGGGCAATAGCTACCCCAAAATCGCCAGTATACGCAGGGATTTTTCCATCATAGTACTTATTCGTCAGGACGATGACCCGATTGACAAAATTCCCTAGGTTATCCGCTAATTCCTTATCATGATAATCCGTAAATTCATCCCACTTGAAGTCGCTATCCTTGTTTTCAGGCATGTTTCTAGTCAAAGCATAGCGGAGCGCATCTACATGGTTGGGGAAGTCTTTGAAGGTTTCCAAATACTCTTTCAAACCTGTCCCCCAGCCTCTCGACTTAGAAAATTTCTGTCCTTCAAAATTCAAGAATTGGTTGGCAGGAACGTTTGTTGGTAAAATATAATCACCATGTGCTTTGAGCATCGCAGGGAAAATAATACAGTGGAACACGATATTATCCTTACCAATGAAATGCACCATTTCACAGTCCTCGCTCTGCCAATAATCTTTCCAGTCTTTTCCTTGTTCGGTCGCCCAGTCTTTGGTCGCTGAAATATATCCGATTGGCGCATCGAACCACACATACATCACTTTACCTTCTGCATCTGGTAGTGGCACGTCAATTCCCCAATCCAAATCTCTAGTAATCGCCCTTGGTTGCAATCCCTCCTCGGCGTTCAGCCAAGACAAGACTTGTCCTGTTACGTGCTTCCGCCAAGTTTTTGGGTCGTGGTGCTGCTTGCCGTCTAGTTCGCCTTTTTCTACCCAATCCCGCAGCCAATCCGCATGCTTATCCAGACGGAAGTACCAGTGCTTCGTTCTTTTCAAAACGGGTTTTTTCCCACTCAAGGTGGAAACAGGATTGACCAATTCCGTAGGCGACAATGCCGAGCCACAGTTTTCGCACTGATTGCCATAAGCATCCGCATGACCACATTTTGGACAATCTCCTTTTATGAACTGGTCTGCTAGAAATTGCTTGAAATCTTCATCATAATACTGCTCCGACTCCCGCACCTCAAATTCATCCCCTTTTTCATTTAAATGCAAAAAGAAGTCCTGCGTCGTCTGATGATGAATCGGCAAACTCGTACGGTGGTACATATCGAAAGACAAGCCCAATGCGTCAAAACTCTCCTTGTTGAGGTGATGGTATTTATCCACGATTTGCTTTGGAGTCAAGCCTTCTTTCTTCGCACGAATATCTATGGACGCTCCATGCTCATCCGAACCACAAACCCAAACGACATCCTTTCCCATCAGGCGCAAGAAACGCACATAGATGTCCGCTGGGAGGAAATTCCCCGCCAAATGTCCGAAATGCGAAAGACCGTTCGCATAAGGTAATGCTGCCGTTACTAGGTATCTTTTAGGAGTTGCCATGATATTTTTTTGTTACAAACTGGACATTTATCGAAAAATGGAGCTTGCTCATCTATATACAAATGCTAGTAATTGATGTTTTACTATTTTCGAGCTGCAAATATAGAGAAGTTGTTTTTAAGAACTAATTTTGAATGATGCTTCTCTTATATTAGATTTTATTCTAAAACCAGATATTAATAATTAGTCTTTAGATATTAGACCTAATTCTGAATGAAAAATTTTGAATTTTGAATGACCCAGAACTCTTGAAATTGCTAGGTTTCATAAACCTGCTTGCTCAGGCAGGCTCGCTGTACAAAATCATTTAGAATAATCACTATTAGATTGAAAATCATTTTTTATAGCCTACTGTTTTTACCAAAATCGAAAATTAGAACAATGTCTATTAAAAACCAAGCCATTGAAGTTTGACGCATTTTTACGCTAAATAACTATTTTTTAGTTTTATATTTATATTCTATTTTTTAAAAACCATTCTCTAATTAAAAATAATTCCCTCGTGAAGAAAAATTTTTTGTATTTATTCTTAGCTGTATTGAGCGGCACGATGGTTTTTCAAGGCTGTACACCAAAGGCAGGTAGTACCGTCGCAAAACCTGAAGCACCTAAAGAAGAAAAGCTAGTAGGTATTGGCGAAAGCCAGCCAAGCAAACCTGCATGGGCGACACTACCTATTCCAAAAGACGAATCCATTCGCTCTGGTACTTTACCAAACGGCATGAAGTATTACATCCAGAAAAATACTAAGCCAGAAAACCGTGCGGAGCTTCGCTTGGCCGTCAATGCTGGTGCGATGCAAGAAGATGACGACCAACAAGGTCTGGCACACTTTGTAGAGCACATGGCATTCAATGGTAGTAAAAACTTCAAGAAAAGTGAGCTAGTTGATTATTTGGAATCCATCGGTACGAAGTTTGGTCCAGATTTGAACGCCTATACCAGTTTCGATGAGACCGTATATATGCTTCAAGCTAGGACAGATGATGAAGAAATGCTTTCTAAAGGATTGCTCATCCTTCAAGATTGGGCTGGTGGCATTGCGTTTGAAGATGAAGAAATTGATAAAGAAAGAGGTGTTGTTGCATCTGAATACCGTTCTCGCCTAGGAGCAGGACAACGTATGAGCAATCAGTACTTCCCTGTTTTGTTCAAGGATTCCCGCTATGCGAACCGTCTTCCTATCGGTAAGCCAGAAATTATCAAAAATGCACCTTATGACGCTTTCAAGCGTTTCTACCGTGACTGGTACAGACCAGAATTGATGTCTGTTATTGTTGTAGGAGACGTGGATCTAGACAAAATGGAAATGGAAATCAAGAAGCGTTTTACGGAAGTAAAAAATGATTCCGAAAAGCGTGAAAAAGTGCCTAATGTGGTGCCTAAACACAAGGAGACCTTGGTTTCTATTGTAACGGATAAAGAAGCTTCTATTGCGCAAGTGCAATTGATGTACAAGCATGACCCAGGAAAGACCGAAACATTAGGGGACTTCCGCCAAAATATTATGCACAGTCTTTATAACGGTATGTTGAACAACCGCCTTAGAGAATTGACACAGAAGGCAGACCCTCCTTTCTTAGGTGCTTTCTCTGGCTATTCTGGTTTTGTTCGTGGTTCCAATGCTTATTTTTCTTCTGCTACTGTTTCAGAAGATGGTGCTATCAAAGGATTGGAAGCTATCCTTACGGAAAATACAAGAGTATTAAAGCACGGATTTAATGCTTCAGAATTGGAACGTGAAAAGGTAAAACTGCTAGAAAGAGTAGAAAAAAGCTACAAGGAAAGAGACAAGACGCAGTCGGGCAGATTGGCAAGACGTTTGGTGAGTCATTATTTGGAAGGCGCTCCAATCCCTAGCCCAGAGCAATCTCTAGAAATGCACAAAAAATTTGTTCCTACCATTACGATTCAAGAAGTGAATAAACTGGCAAAAAAATGGATTACGGACGAAAACCGTGTGGTAATTATCACAGGACCAGAAAAAGAAGGCTTGGAAATTGCCAATGAGGCGAAAGTAAGGGAAGTTCTAGAAGCGGTCAAAACGAAAGACATCAAACCTTATGTAGATAAAGTAGTTGACAAACCCCTCCTAGCTACGAAGTTGGCTCCAACGCCTATCAAGGATACAAAAGTCAATGAAACGCTTGATGTAACGGAAATCACTCTGGCCAATGGTGTACGCTTGATTTTGAAACCTACGAATTTCAAAAATGACGAAATTCTTTTTACGGCATTTAGTGATGGAGGCTCTTCCTTATTCAGCGATGCTGACCAAGCTATTGCGGGTCAATTCATCAATCAAGTTATCGGACAGTCTGGCGTAGGAGAATTTTCAAATACCGACCTTCAGAAAATGATGGCTGGTAAGACCGTACGAGTTTCTCCATTTATCGGAGAGCTATCCGAAGGAATGCGTGGAAATGCCTCTCCAAAGGATTTGGAGACGATGTTCCAAATGATTTACCTATACTTCACACAACCTAGAAAAGATGAAACTGCATTCCAGTCTATGATGACCAGGAGTAAGATTCAATTGGCCAATATTGATGCGATCCCTCAATTTGTTTTCTTTAAGCGTGTATCTGATGTTACTTATGGTGGTCACCCAAGAAGACAAATCGTTCCTAGTATGGAAGATTTGAACAATGCAGATTTGGATAAAATCGTTTCGCTTTACAAAGAGCGTTTTGCAGATGCCAGTGATTTCACTTTCCTTTTCGTAGGAAACTTTGAAGTAGAATCTTTCTCAAAAATGGCGGCAACCTACCTAGGCAACCTACCTAGCACCAATAGGGGCGACAAGTGGAAAGATTTGGGCATCCGCTCTAAGAAAGGTACAATCGTAGAAGAGTTTGAGAAAGGTGCTGCCCCTCGTTCTCAAGTACAATTGAATTTCCGTGGCGATTTTGACTGGGACAATGCACAGGATAGATATGATTTCTATGCGATGCAAAAATTATTGTCTATCAAGATGAGAGAGTCTATGCGTGAGGATAAAGGAGGTGTTTATGGTGTAGGCGTAAGAGGCAATATCAGCCGCAATCCTGTTGAAGCATACAATGTAACGGTTTCGTTCAACTGCGACCCAGGAAAGGAGGAAGAGCTAATCAACACCGCTTTGGCTGATATTGAGAACTTGAAAAAGAATGGTGTTGAAGCTAAAGACATCACTAAGATTCAAGAGACACAGAAGCAAGAGCGCATCAAAGGCTTGAAAGAAAACAACTTCTGGCTGAACTACTTATCTGGTTCTTACCAAGACGATCTAGACCCAGAACGCATCCTGATCGAGCGCTACAATAAAAAAGTAGATAGCTTAAATTCAGATAGCCTCCAAAAAATGGCGAATCGAGTTTTCGATATGAAAAACTATGCGAAGTTTGTCATGAAGCCAGAACCTAAGAAGGAATAATGGCGATTTTAGATTGCTGATTTTTCTAAAAAGAAAGGGCGTTTCTCAATCGAGAAACGCCCTATTTTTTTCCTAGTAAGTTGGAGGTGCTTACTTCAGTAAGTTTAGACTCTTATTGATAAATTCTGTCAAAGCAGCTCCTTTCAGCATCCCTTGGTTCAGCAATGCCAAATCGTATAAATGCTTGACTACCGTTCCTTGCTCCTCTGCGCCTGCTTTTAGTACTTTGTCCGCAATCAAAGCATGATTAGAATTGACCACGACATTGTAGCTATCTGGAAAATCCCCGAAAGCATTACCTTGTAATGCTGACATCTCCTTCATACGTCGCATAAACTCTGGACGGGTAATCATCACAGGTTGGTCTTCTGGAGAAAGGGCTTTCAACTCTACTTTCGCAGCAATATCCGTGATGTTCGCCTTGAAAAGTTCTTCTACTTGCTTCTGCTCTTCTTCCGATAGAACGGATTCTTTCTTTTCATCTTTCTGTACAAGATTATCGACGGTGTCAGAATCTACTCGCACAAAAGTTATTTTACCGTCTTTGGCCTCAAGATGCTGCATGTGATGGGTATCGATAATCGTATCCATCTCTAAGACATCATAGCCATACGACTTTGCAGACTGGATATAACTATCATGAGAAGCCGTATCGTTCGTATAGATGCAAACCAACTTATCGTGCTTATCGGTTTGGTTGGCAGCGATTTTCTCTTTGTATTCTTCTAGTGTGAAATGCTCTGAAGCTTCATTCTTCAATAAGCTAAACTTGATTGCTCTATCGTGGAATTTCTCTTCTGTCAACATTCCGTACTTCACGAAAGTGCCCATTTCTTTCCACTTATCCTCAAAATCCTTCCTATCCGTTTTGAACATATCATGCAGCTTCTCCGCTACCTTTTTAGTGATATAGTTCGTGATTTTTTTCACATTTCTATCACTTTGAAGATAACTTCGAGAAACATTCAATGGAATATCAGGAGAATCAATAACCCCATGCAATAATGTCAAAAATTCAGGTACAATAGCTGACACTTCGTCGGTCACATAAACCTGATTGCTATACAGCTGAATCTTATTCTTCTGTACCTCTACTGAATTAGCTACTTTAGGGAAATACAGTACGCCTGTCAAATTGAACGGATAGTCAATATTGAGATGAATCCAGAAAAGGGGTGGTTGAGAGAATGGATATAATTCGTTGTAAAACGCTTTATAATCCTCATCGGTCAACTCTGATGGTTGCTTTTTCCAAAGTGGGCTCGGATTATTGATAATATTATCAACTTCCGTTTTAATCTCTTCTTTGTCCTCGCCTTCACCTTCGTATGTCGTTTCTGTCTTTGTACCAAACTTGATTTCTACTGGTAAGAACTTACAATATTTCTCTAGTAGTTCAGCAATTTTAGCCTCTTCTAAGTATTCCTCCGCATCCTCGCTTACATGTAGAATAACGTCTGTACCTCGACTTTCTTTTGCTCTTGCCTCTATGCTATAGCTAGGGTCGCCTTCACAAGTCCATACATAGCCTTCGCTTCCTTCTTTATAAGATAAGGAATGAACCTCTACCTTGGTAGCCACCATAAAGGCAGAATAAAAGCCTAGACCAAAATGCCCGATAATATTGGCATCGTCCTTATATTTTTCAATAAATTCTTGGGCAGAAGAGAAAGCAACTTGATTCAAGTAACGCTCCATTTCTTCGCTGGTCAGACCGATGCCCTTGTCCGAGATGGTCAGCGTTTTCGCTTCTTTGTCTAATTTGATTTCAATCGTCGTATTCCCGACCTCACCAACTTCGCCTCTTGCACCTAGCGTCTTGAGCTTTGAGGTCGCATCGACCGCATTGGAAACCAATTCTCTCAAGAATATTTCTTGGTCAGAGTAAAGGAACTGTTTGATGATTGGAAATATATTCTCCGTTTGTACTGAGATGTTACCTTTTTGCATTTATATCTGAATTTTCATAAAATAAAAATCAACAATATTAAGCTTTTCAAAGCCTATGCCATACCAACAAAACATGACAAAATGACGGATAAACAGCTAGTTAGCTTAATAAATCAGCCAATAAAAGTGACTATATATTAAAATATTTATCAATTAATTTATTTTTATCATGTCACAAAAATATCAACCGCACTTCCCTTTTTGGCATTTTAGGAATGGATATTGCCTATTGTAAAGCGTATTTAATCTTAGTCCCCTTATAAAACTATTGCCTAATGCAAAACATAATCAATACCATACGTGGAAGCAGAATCAGTAATTTGATTACAAAATTCTATTACAAAGAGAATGAATTAAGGTTTATGATTTTAATACAATCAGACAATGATGTCATTCCTTATCAAGACTTCAGTGATTATGGTGCTTATAAAACAGCGTTCAACAAGGTTTTAGAAGCGAAGTCTAAAGACTTAATTTTAAGTTTGAAAGGCAATAATGAGGATCGACAACTAAAAATCGCATGATGAGCTAATCCTTTTCAGGCATACTCATCTCAAAGATAAAAGAGCCAAAAGTGGCTTATAATGAAGTGAGATGGGGCGGTAACTGGGGGGTAACCGACCCATTTCTCACTTTTAAAAAGAAATTGCCCTTGGGCATATTATGGAGCAGATCAGTTTTTCTGGGGGGTAAAGCCGATCTTGCTCCATTTTTTGTTTCTCGTAAAAAAAAGTCGAGTAGATTGAAATCTACTCGACTTTCTTTCTGTATCATAGGCGTTTTATCAACGTTCCCCCTGTTCTGCTGCTTGCCGATATGGCTCAAACATTGTTCTCAACTTATTCTTCATCGCCTCATCTTTCTCCCTAGAAGAAAGCGCTATCAAATTATTCGCTGTTTGTAAGGCTGTTGACAGTTCCGCTTGTAAATATCCACTTCTATCAAGTGTTGAGTCATCCAAAGAGACCACAAATTCAATTTTCTGTTCGAGCTCATTCGCTAGTATCTCGATATGTGGTTTGGCCTTGTCCCAAGCTCCTGCATCGGCATACGACCGTAAAAACTCAAAGGTAGAATAGTCATAAGGGAAGTTGAAATGTGGGAAGGATTCAAAAAATTTATCTACCAGTTCGACTGCTTTGTCTTTTTTGTTTTCATCCAAAGAAGCTCTGATTCCTCTCAAGAAAATCATGCGCATACTTTGCAAACTCGGTCCATATTTTTCATTGATATAGGTGTCTTTTTTATCAAAATTCCCCCACTTCCAACGGTTCATGATATTATCATAAACTTTATCCGTATGTACATTCCCTAAGCTTAAGGATTGCATACCTGCAAATCGGCTGTCTGCTTTCGTTTTAACTGGTACTAATCTCAATGCAAGCCCTTCCAACTGCGTGTAATCCTTGAAACCCATCATGTTTTCACTCGCGTTGGGAATGGTCGTCGCAAAATAAATAGGGCGGTCTTTATAGTTGGAGTGAATAATGTCCAACATCGCCAAATCTCCCTTCAAGATATATTTTTGACTCCTTCCCTTTAAAGGCACGTTTACGATAATCTGGTTTTCAATCGTATCCCTATCCAGTGGTCGAACCATTTCTGAGCGCAGGACATTTCCTTTATCTACAGGAATCACCATTCTTCTTGTTGGCAAATAAGGCGTTTTTACCTTCTTACTTCCCACGAATTGAAGAATAGAACCTAAATCAGCCGCTTGGTCTGGTTTGTCATCATCCAGATATAATATCTGAGACAGGTCTTGCCCTCGATAAGCTTCTTTTGAAACGGTAAATTTAAGCGGTTCTGAATCATTGACTTTGCGCATCAATTGGTGGATATACCAATCTACTTGTATCAAACTCAAATTCACCACCCGAACATCCGTCCTGATGCCTTGTACCTCTTGGACATACCACAGCGGATAAGTATCATTATCGCCATAAGTGAATATAATCGCATTCTCGTCCAGAGAATTTAAGAAATTAGAAGCATAATCTTTAGCACCATAATGTCCATTTCTATTATGGTCATCTAAATTTTGTGTAAACATAATAAGCGGTGCAGTCGCAATCGCCAATCCAGCAATGGCAGCAGGGGCAATGCCCGACATATTGAACCGCTCCCTCAATAATTCATAAACGGCTGGCACTGCCAATCCAATCCACATACAATAAGTGAAGAACGACCCCACCAATACATAATCCCGTTCCCTCGGTTCGTTTGGAGGTTGGTTGGAGTAAACTATAATCGCAACTCCCGTCATCAGGAACAAAGCAAGAACCGCTAAGGCATCATTTTGTCGTTTTCGGAAGTGGTAGAACATTCCAATCAAGCCAAAAATAAATGGCAGCATAAAATAGGTGTTCCGAGCGGGGTCATTTTTTTGTGTATCCGTCAATTCATCCATATTATGCACAAGCATATTATCGATAAAATTGATTCCAGTAATCCAGTGCCCAGAATTGGCGTCCCAAGGATAATAGCCTTGATCCCCATTTTGACGACCAGAAAAATTCCACATGAAGTAACGCCAGTACATCCAACGCAACTGATAGGTGACAAAGAATCCAATATTGTCGCCCATACTTGGTGGCGATTTAATTTGCCATCTTTGTTTGTACAAAGCAGGACGAGAACCCTCCGTATGCCCCAGTCGAGGGAAGAACATTTTATCTTTGCTATTATATTCGTACTCTATTTTCTGGTCAACGACTCTATACTCGCCATCGACATAATCATATCTATCTGCCACTTTATTATACCCGACCACTGGCGCATCGAAATGCGGTCCGAATAATAATGGACGCTCACCGTATTGTTCCCTATTCAGATAAGGCACCAAACGCATGGCATTGCTAGGGTCGTTCATATTGATAGGTGTATCCGCGTTTGCTCGGATAACGACGACTCCAACGGTAGAAAAACCAACGATTACCAAGGAAAGCGTAAACAGTGCTTTTTGAATATTCGGAAGTTTGTTCCGCTCTGCATACCTCGTCCCTAAGTAGATTCCTCCTGCAAATAGCGCAAAGACAAATAACAAACCTGAATGTAGAGGCATCCCCAGCGTATTGACAGCAAATAAGTCAAACCAAGACCACAGCTTCGGGATACCTAAGATGACAATCACTTGTATGAATCCCATCAAACCTACTCCAGCTGCTGCCGCTAGGAACATTCCCAAAATAGAGTGTTCTTTATATTTTTTAAAATAATAGAATAAAGCCAAAGCAGGGAAAGTCAACAAACTCAACAAGTGAACACCTGTGGAGATACCAGCCATGTATATGGCAAAGACGATCCATCGGTCTGCTTGTGGCGTATCGGGTAGATGGTACCATTTGACCATCGCCCAGACCACCAACGCCGTAAAGAAAGTAGACAATCCATACACTTCCCCTTCTACCGCAGAAAACCATATAGAGGTACAAAATGCCGAAGCCAAACCTGCAACTATGCCTGCCGCTGCTATTACGATATTTTCGGTGCTACTAGGCGTACCTGAACGACCAACAAGCGACATCTTCGCAAAAATACCAGCAGACCAGCAAACAAAAGCCGCCATAAACGCCGTACTTACACCAGACATCACATTGACTGAAAAAGAAATAGCATCTCCTGAACCCGAGAACAGTTCCGCAACTAGAGTGAACATCCTTCCTAGAATCAAGAACACAGCGGCACCAGGAGGGTGAACAACTTCAAATTTGTAAGCTCCGGCGATGAACTCTCCACAATCCCATAAGGAACCTGTAGATTCGGCCGTAGAATAAAAAACAATCGTTGCGATGGCAAAAACGAGCCAGCCTGAAAGGTTGTGAATTTTTTTGAAATCCATTGATGGTTATATTGGTGAAAAATGTAGCACGAAGCTTTTTCACTTGAAAAGATGTGTAAAAATAACAAATGATTGAAATCTCAAGCTAAAAGTAGTAGATTCCTGAAGAAAAGTTCAATCTTTATGATTAATAGACGAAAAGAAATGATGTAATTTTTTTTAAAAAATATTCTTCAGGAACTTTTTTAGTTTTCAGGATTGTTTTAAATTTGCATCGCTTTACAAACAAGCATGGCCTATAGTGTAACGGTAACACTACAGTTTTTGGTTCTGTCATTCAAGGTTCGAATCCTTGTAGGCCAACTTAAAAGCCTCAAAGAATAATTTCTTTGAGGTTTTTTTTATTCTATTTTTGAACATTTTCACCTCTATTATCTTTTATAAGATATGTTTCTATCGTCTTTGTTATGGAAATGTATTCTTAACATTCACTTAATATCAAAAACACTCATAGGAACACAATTAATATACAATTATATTATATTTGTATTATTGAAGAAGTGACTTTGATTAACTCATTAAGTCTAAATCACAGTTACTATTAATAATTGGCAATTCTCATATTTGCATAGTAGTTAGTTTTAAAATGGTTGTAAGGTGAGACTTAGAAGTCTCACCTTTTTTTGTTTATATCGTTTTTACTACTTCCAATAATTCGCTCATCATCATCGCAGTAGCCCCCCAGAGCATTTGTCCATTAATATCAAAATAAGGCACTTCACGCAGCGTGATATGAGGGGCAATTTTCAAGTCTGCCGTTTTCACATGCTCCGTCCTCATAAAATGCTCGAAAGGGACTTCTAGGATATTGGCAACCTCGCTAGGCTCAGGTTTCAAATCAGGGACTTCTTCACTAAATCCAACTACTGGATACACCAAAAAATTGCTAACTGGTATGTATAATTCCGTCAAGCGACCAAGCACCCTTACCTCCTTGGGATTCACATTCACTTCTTCCTTCGCTTCTCTCAATGCAGCTGCTTCAAAGCTAGCATCATGTTCTTCCAGTTTTCCCCCAGGAAAGCTAATCTGACCTTTATGCTTATCCCTAATCGTGTTGGAGACACGCTCCATTAAGACCGTATGCCACTCATTATTTTTAGGATAAAATAAAGCGAGTACACAAGCGATTCTTACATCATCAGGCGGAGTCATTTTACGTCGGCGTACTTTGTGAGCCATTCTATTTTGAGCCTCGATTCCTGGCAAGGCTCCCTTCAAGCCCCTAGTTAGTCCAGCTATAAATTTTTCCTGATGTACTATTTTCATAATGAATCCTTGCTTTGAGGGTTGTGCAATTTTTGCTACCATTACAACCCTAAAAAAAGTAAAGAGTTCTTAGGGCTTGTCTAAATTTCTGTAAGCTGAAAACCAATACTTTATGAACCTGACTTTCTAAAAAATGAC
>JAHDBO010000377.1 GCA_020630355.1 Saprospiraceae bacterium | reverse complement strand
AAAGAAACACTTTTGAGGATGTCTTTTTTGTATAAAAAATTACGAATGGCGATGGTTATGCCATAGAGTATCGTAATTGGAGAAAGCAAAACCTTTATTAGTGTATCTCGCAATGTTATTTTTTGATTTAAGTTGAAATAGGACGATTGTTCCATAAAAGATGCCTGTATATGCACCCGACAGGATACCAAATTATAGTATTTAGCCGTTTTAGTTTAAATTTGCGGAAAATATTGAACGGGTTTTTCGGCGAAAGCCCAATCAACACAACTTTAGCAGAACAATGATAAAGAAAATTAGCATACTAGCAACATTATTGCTATTGACAAGTCTTTCTTTTGCCCAGCAAGGCTGGGAAGCTGGTGGATGGCTGGGCGTCTCCAACTATTATGGAGATTTAAACACCAATTACCGCTTTGATGATGTCAACTTAGCTGGTGGAATCATCGCTAGATACAATTTCAACAACCGTATATCTCTAAAGTTTGGAGGTAATTATGGCAGAGTAGCTGCAGACGATAAAAAATCGACGAATAATTACGAAAAGGTGAGAAACTTAAACTTCCGCTCTGATATTTTGGAAGGAATGGCCGCTTTAGAAATCAATTTCTTACCATATACGCATGGCAGTCGTGATGAGTTTTTTACGCCTTATATTTTCTTCGGAGCTTCTGTCTTCAACTTCAATCCTGAAGGTGGTCGTGATACGGACGGTGATGGCGAATATGACGAATGGCTAGAATTACAAATCCTAGGAACAGAAGGACAATTCCAAGGCGAAGAGTACTTCACCGTTTCTGGTGCTTTTGTTTACGGGCTTGGTTTCAAAGTCGATGTCAGTACGGAATGGAGCCTTAACGTGGCGGTCAGCTCTAGGGCCTTGTTCACCGATTACCTAGACGACGTCAGTACGACTTACCCAGATATGGGCGACTTGGAGAATTTACGGGGAGCAGATGCTGTCTTTTTCTCTGATCGTTCTTCGGAAGTGGCTGGAGAATCGATTGGAATCCTAGGAAGACAACGAGGCAACAGCACAACGAATGATTTCTATGCCTTTTTTCAGGTAGGAATTGTGCGTTACTTTGGAGACATCAAATGTCCAACGCCCTAGAGCTTATCTACTATTTTTATAAATATAAAATAATTTCGAGAAGTTCTTCCCATTGGCTATCTCTCTCCAAACTGTCAATCCTCAACAATGCAAGACAAAATTGTAAAATCATCTGAAATTTCCATCAAAGTAGGCTTGGACCAACAGATGGTACCTGCTCGTATGGACTGGAAAGCAGATGATAACCCTGAAGGCAGCGAATACCAAGAATGTAAAGCGATGTTGCTTTCTATCTTTGACAAAGAGCATTATGATACTTTGAAGATTGACCTGTGGACGAAAGACATGCAAGTCAACGAAATGGATCGGTTCTTTTTCCAAACCCTGCGTGGGTTGGCGGACACTTATCGTAGAGCGACCCAAAACGCAGAACTCGCCAACGAAATGCATAAATTCGTACAGTACTTTGGTGAAAAAACCGAAGTCATACCGAAGCAGTAGTGTAGCATAGTTATCTTTCATTGCTATGAAAACCAGCTACCAAAACATCCTAGCAAAACGCTCCTACCCCACCCCTAGCGGCTGGACTCGCATCCGCACCATTGACATGCATACTGGTGGCGAACCCTTACGTGTTATTCTCGATGGTTTCCCAATAATCAAAGGCAATAATGTGCTTGAGTGTAGACGTTTTGTAAAACAACACTACGACCATCTCCGCAAAGTACTCATGCACGAGCCTCGTGGCCATGCCGATATGTACGGTTGTCTGCTCCTCCCTCCCAATGATGAAAAAGCCGATTTCGGTATTCTTTTCTTGCACAATGAAGGTTATTCTACGATGTGTGGTCATGCCATTATTGCCATTACTAAGCTAGCGGTTGAAATGGGCTGGGTGGAGAAACAATATCCTGAGACCAAGGTCGTGATTGATGCGCCCTGTGGCCGTATCGAGGCTTTCGCCAAAATGAAAGGAA
>JAHDBO010000032.1 GCA_020630355.1 Saprospiraceae bacterium | reverse complement strand
TCAAAGTTGTGCTAAAACGAATTGATGATTTCCAAGAAGCCATCTGCTTTTAGAGAAGCACCACCAACCAATCCGCCATCTACATCAGGTTGGCTGAATAATTCTTTGGCATTGGCAGGCTTTACAGAGCCACCATACAAAATCGTAGTTGCATCAGCTGCTTCGGCACCATATTTATTGGCAATAAGCTTCCTCAACTCATGTTGCATCTCTTGAGCCTGTGCTGGAGAGGCAGTGACACCTGTACCGATTGCCCAGATAGGTTCGTAAGCGATGACTACCTTGTCGAAGTCTTCTGGACTGAGGTGGAACAAGCCGTTTTCTAGTTGCTCGCCTACAAAAGCGATATGCTCGCCAGATTCCCTAATCTCCAAGGATTCGCCACAGCAAAAGATAGGGGTCAAGCCCCCAGCTAGTACCGCATTGGTTTTAGCGGCTAATAGCGCATCGTCTTCATTGAAATATGCTCTTCTTTCGGAGTGCCCGATAATGACATATTCTGCGCCAGTAGATTGAATCATTTCCACAGAAATCTCCCCTGTATAGGCACCCGATGTTGCTTGGTGACAATTTTGTGCAGCGATGCTTATGGCATCGTCGTCCGCAACAATAGCTGCTGCTTCTTTGAGGTGGATAGCAGGAGTTGCCAAAACAACTTTGGCTTTCCCATCTTTAGTCCCATTTTTAATCTCTTTCACTAGTTGCAAGCCATCTGAATAGTTTTTGTTCATCTTCCAGTTGCCTGCTGCGATTAATTGTCTGCTCATGAAAAGTTGGTTTAATAATGAAATGGGTTTTATAAAGTAGGACTTATCAAGTGTAACTGTCGGACGCTTTTTAAAGTGTCCGACAGTTAAATCTATTTAATACTGGCATCCAACAGCAAGTCGTTTATTTGCTCTTTTGCGCCAGGAGAACTAGGGCGTTTGGCAGGGGCGAAGCCTATTTTTCCATCCTTATCTACAAGGATGCAAAGGGGCAGTACTTTTGCACCATACATTTTCGCCACCTCCGAGCGAGTGCTTCCCTCGGCGTATAACTGTACGCCACCCATATCATGGTTTCTTACGTAGCTTTCCCATGTTTTCTTGTTTTCATCTAAATTGATGTAAACAAAAACAACATCTTTACCGACAAATTTATCCTTTAGACGTTTTGCATTTGGGAAGTCATTCAGGCACAAGGTACACCAAGTTGCCCAAAAGTCAATATAGACCACTTTGCCTTTGAAGTCGCTTAGCTTAACTTCCTGCCCTCGCTCGTTTTTGAGCGTGAAAACAGGGGCTTTCATCCCTTTAAGCAGTCCTCTGGTTTCTGCGTAAACTGCTTTGACCGCATCTTTGTAGACAGGATATTCACAGGTTTGCAAAAATTGCAATAGCTCAAATTCAATTTTGCCCGCTTGCCTTCTTTGACAATAACGCGCTAGTTCTTTTGCTTTGAAGTATTGAAGCGCTTCTCCTGTGAGATATTTTTCAGCTAATTCCATTCTGGTATAACCCAAATTTTCCTTCTCTTTTTCTTTATTGTCAAAAAAGATGTTGAGAAAATAGGTGTATTGCTGACTTGGGAGCGCATTCTTGGGGCTTAAATCAACCTCCCCTAAGAAATCGTAGTAATCACTAGCCATCGCCATGGGCGAAGTCATGCCCTTATAAATAGGGTGTTCCCAAGGATAATTAATCAATTGGTAATAGTACCAATAGTCAATTTCTGCCTTCGCATAACTATGGAATCGCTCGGAAATAGTATTCTTTTTATTGAATTTTTTTAGAAAAATCAGTTTGCTTTCGTAGAGTTTTTTGACAAATTTTTTGAATTTGGCAGGATCGTCTTCTTCGATATGTTTAGAGACGGATTTGTCCTTCAGCTCAAAGGCTTTTTTGTATTCCCTCAAGTATCTGTTCTTGTCGCCCCCTTTTCCATTAAAGGCAATGCTTTTGGGCATGGCAATACTCTGGAAATCCACATTGATGTCATCTCCAGGCTCTAGGAAAATATCCATTTCTTGAGCGCCATAAATCAAACGACCGTTACGGGGTTCGGATAGAAATAATTTAGTATAAAAAGTACCATCATTTCGCACATAAAGATTGTATATCTGCTCGTCGAAAGTAACGGGGTTTTTGTACAGGATTATCTTGGCGTCCTTCAGTTGAGGGTTAGTGATTTTTCCTGAAAAATTAGTCTGGGTAGTAGGTCTTTCTTCAGGACTGGTGTCAATGTCGAGGTATTCGGGCTTTTCAATTTCCGTTACGACTGTTGTCGTCGTCGCAGTAGGTTGAGAAGGTTGTTTTGTTGGTGTCTTTGATGACTTGCCCACATTGTCTAACCAAGCTAGGGTAGCCGCGTCTATATTAGACTCTTTTGAGCGTTCTTCCAAACTCGTATTTTGTGTGGCATCAGGCGTCTTAGGGACACTGAGCGGCGACCTTGGCTTTGTAGTTCTAGACTTTGTAGTAGTCGTGGGAGGTGTTTGGCCTTGGCTAATTCTATCTAAATCTGCCAGTATATCGGCATCTATTTTAGATTCTTTGGCACGATTTCCGAGAGTCTTTTGGTCTGGGGTATTAGTAGTTGTTACACGTTGGTCGACCTCTGCCTTATTGGTTTTTGGTAGGGGCGTGTTTTTTTGAAGAATAGGATTTGATTTTACTTTTGCCTTTTCGATTTTTGGTTTTACCTCAACGACTGTTTCTTCTATTTTCTTTTTGGCAGCAAGCGGATTTTCCGAATTAACAACGACAAGTGTTGAACTAGGAGCATAGTTGAAATCTGCTCTAGTATTGTAGGTCTCTTGTATGATGTTGTCGTAATTTTGGTAAGGATTAGAAGCCTTAAACGCATTGACTTCAGGAAGCACATCTACAGGCTCTTCTGCCAAATATATTTTGTCAAAAATGACTTGTGCCAAGGCAAAGTATTTGACCTTCCCAGTGAAAATATCTGAAGCAATAGATTCGTAGCTAGAATTTCTACTGTCAACAACCTGTTCTGTAAATAATTTATTGGTTAGGATAGTACCCCCTCCGAAAATCCATCCTATCTGACCTTCTGCCGTCTTGACTTTGTAGAAGTAGTCGTTTTTACTTTGCTCGCCTATGGTAAGAGAGTATTTTCGATTTGATTTTTCACCAAGTAGCACGAGGTCGTCCCCTTTTTTTGCAAAAGCGACAGGGGTAGGGCTGACCAATCCTTTTTGGACTTTGAGCTTTTCTACCATAACTCGAGCAACATCTTTAATTATTTGTCGTTCTACGGTTTTGCCCTCTCTCAGCCTTTGATTGGCGGATTGGAAATCGCCTCCTGCTCCAAATACCCAACCTATTGTATTATCCGTAGTACGGACTTTATACCATTGACTAGTACGGTTTTTTCCTCGAATATAACGAGTAGACTTGAAGGAAGAACCCTCGTTCAGATATTTTAAGTTTGCCCCTTTAGCAACTGTTTTGAGTATTGGTGCTTGATTGGGGGTGGCCAAAATTTTCAGTGCATCGCTTTGTACCAAGAAGGTGGATTCCTTAATCAGGTCTTGCAAGGACTCTGATATGCCCTCTTGGTATAATTTGAAATATAAACCTATAAAGTAATTGTAATATTGGTTGTTTAGTGCCCGTTCATTGTTGGCTTTGACCGTGTTTAGGAAATTATAATAAGTATCATCCAATTGGGCTGGTGCTGGTTGTTCGTTGGCGACAGGGTGTTCCCAGCGGTATCTCAAGAGGTTGTAAGCCCACCAATAATCAATCTCGGCAGCGATATATTCAATGAAATTAGAAGAGAAACGCTTCTTTTTTTCAGGGTCGAAATTTTTGAAAAAATCCCATTTTGAACGGAAGATCTGGTCTAAGAAGATCCTGTAATCGGTTGCTTCTCTATACGCTAGTTCGTAGCGCATGAATCCAATGTTGTATTTGTCGAATTTATCATTGAATGAGGTCAGGAATTGATTGTTTGCAGCTCCTGCTCCTGCAAACTCAGTCGTCCATATCAATTTGTTGCCCTCAAAGGATACTTGCAAATCGCTGTTTGGTTCAAGATAAATGGTTTTTTCTTGTTTATCATAGACTAAGGTCGCAAGGGTCCCTTCAGTAATTTCGAAAGCAATATTGAAAAGGTCTTCTTCATCTAGATTCAAAACCAGCTCTTCTTCTTCTCTAGAGATAAAGTCACGCAAGATTTTTAAGGTAACGGTTCTACTGGTAGGGTTTTTGATTTTACCATAAACCTGTGTTACTCCCCTTTCATAAGGTTGGATTACTGGGGTCGGACTTTCAACGTTCGTATTTGTTTTGGTCGGTTCTTTATTGCTTTCTTCTTCTGTTTCGCTTTGTGTTAAAAGGTTTTTTAAGACCACTGCATTTGCTTCTTTTTCTCTATAACCTCCATATTGTTGACTATAAATAATCGTGTAAATGTTAGAGACGGCCGCTTTGTACAACTCGTCTTTAGCATGGTCGATGAAAGTAGTAAGCTGTTTTTCTTGAAGCTTTCCTGGGTCATTGTTTCTAGTGGCCATGTACATCTGATGTCCAATGAAGTATTCCAGTACAGCACCTGTTATGTGCTTGCTAGCATTAAGAAAACTATCTTCTTTTCCGAGCGTATAGATCTGGTTGAAATCTGTTTTTTTGACAGGAGCCAAGCCTCCTCTAAACATCCATCCCTCTAGACCAGATTTGGTTCTGACTTTGTGCCAAAAGTCACTGACATTTCGGCCACCCAGCCTAACTGTTGCTTTTTGGGGGGAACGCTCTGATAAATACTGAACTTCCGTTCCTTGTGGCAGTCGCATGAGGCGATTTAGTCCTGGTTCGGCATAAATACTTAAAGTTTTTACCTCAACGTTGTAGCTGTATTTTTTCCTAGATTTTCCGTTGTATTGTTGACGATAAGCCATATAGGTTTTGAGGAAATTGTGATAATGTGGATTGCTTAGAGCTGCTTCATTATCGATATCTATTTTATCCAAAAAACTATAAAAATTATCGTTGCCTTTTAAGGGAGTATAGTTGCTTTGTATTTTAGCTTTTTCACTATTATATCTCAATAGGTTATAAGCCCACCAGTAGTCAATTTCAGCGTATGCGAAGTTCAAAAAGGCCTTAGAAAAACCAGATTTGCCTGGATAATCCCGAAGATAAGACCACTTCTCTAGGTGTATTTCATTCAGTTTTTTTGTAAAGGCTTCTGGGCGGAGCGTACCGATATAGAACAAGACATCATTGTTGTCCCATTCTTTGTATTTGAGGTCAAATTGATTGAGGTAGTTGTTGTTTGAAGCACCTTTCCCCTCAAAGGTCATAGAATAAACTATATCCCTTCCATTGAAATGGAGCTGAAGCTCATCGCCTGGTTCGAGATAGATTCTTCGGCTTTTATTGTTGTAGCTAATGTTGATTAAGGTAGGGCGGTCAATGTTGAATTCTTGACGGAAGTTGTTGTTGCCATCAAGTAGTGATTTTGAGGTGACAAGCGTCTCGTTGACTGGATTTTGAATGTATTCAAATTGCACATCATAAAACACAGGATTCTTAATAGTGCCGGATATAACGGCTGTTTCTTCTTGTGCAAATAAGAAGCAGGTAAACAATAAAATAAATGTGGTTAGACAGACCTTCATCTCCAATTCTTTGTTTCTATAGTCTAAAAAAGTCCTATCAAAATAGGTTGAATCTTTGTTTTTCTATTTGTTATAATAAGAAAAAACATTGTCTTCGTGTGTGATTTCTACGACTTCGCCTCTAAAATCTTCCACTTTACCAATGATTTGAGCATCAATATTAAAAGACTGGCTGATAGCAATGATAGCCTGGGCGGTTGCTGGGTCAGTATAAAATTCTAGGCGGTGTCCCATATTGAACACCTGATACATTTCTTTCCAAGAAGTACCAGATTCAGATTGTATCATCTTGAAAAGAGGGGGTATCGGCAGCATATTGTCTTTGATGATACGCTTGTTTTGGACAAACTTCAAGACTTTGGCTTGACCGCCACCCGTACAGTGGATGATGCCATTTATTTTGGCTTTGTATTGGTCGATTACCTGTCGCAATACGGGTAAATAAGTACGAGTAGGGGAGAGCACCAATTTACCAATTGGGATTCGTTCTCCATTCATTTCAATGGTGTCTGTGAGTTTTTTGCTTCCTACAAAGATGACCTCTTCTGGTGTATTAGGGTCGTAACTGTCAGGGTATTTTTTGGCGTAAGCCTTCTCGAAAACATCATGTCGAGCGGAGGTCAACCCATTGCTACCCATGCCTCCGTTGTATTCGCCTTCATAAGTTGCTTGACCATAAGACGCCAATCCTACTATGACATCACCTGCTTGCACATTATTGATGATGAGGTCGGCTCGTTTCATCCTAGCAAAAGCAGTGTAACCAGCGTCAATAGTACGAACAATGTCTCCCACGTCAGCCGTTTCTCCTCCTGCCAAGTGAATAGTAACACCCGCTTTTTGCATCTGTTCGGCAAAACGGCTCGTGCTTTGTATCAGCTCGGAAATAACCTCGCCAGAGATGAGGTTTTTATTGCGTCCAATAGTTGAAGAAAGAACGATATTGTCAAGGCACCCTACACAAGCCATATCGTCCAGGTTCATGACGATGGCATCCTGTGCAATTCCTTTCCATACGCTCAAGTCCCCCGTTTCTTTCCAGTACATGTAAGCGAGGCTAGTCTTTGTGCCTGCTGTATCGGCATGCATGATATTGCAGTAGTCTTTATCTCCAGCGACAACGTCAGGGAGGATTTTGCAAAAAGCATTGGGAAAAAGCCCTTTATCTAGGTTTTTGATAGCCGTGTGAACTTCGTCTTTGGTGGCAGATACTCCTCGAAGAGCATACTTGTATTCATTGGACATAATGGGTGAAGCATTTCATTTACTGCTGCAAAGGTACAATACTAATCCGATGCCGAGGGTATATTTACTACGTTAAAATAACTTTAAAATGATGAAAAAGGGATTTGAAGAGGGCTGGTTCTAGTCAGCGTTGGGCTTACCTCTGAAATTCATATCCACAAAGTAGATTAAGTACCAATCTCGCCCTATTTTAGCGAATCTACGCTCCAAGCAAAAGCCATCATTGTCACAAATCAATTCTGTGATTGTTCCATTGGTATCTGATAAACTCTGATTGAACAAACCTGATTCAAAATCTACTTTTTTCTGGTATTTCCAACCTGCTTTTCTCCATTTGAAATTAGAAAGGCTATCGCTTTGTTCCATGACCAAACCAGGCAAACCGTCCAATGGAAAGGTGATGTGTTCTATTTGGTAAAGGCTGTCCGCATGAAATTGTTCGTAGAACTTTTCAAAGTCGTTCAGGGCTTGTTTTTTTGTTTCCTTACAAGCTGCTATCATTAGCAGCGATAGCATACACAAGGATATAATCTTCCAGTTTTTCATAATAAATATCAAAATGAGCGGTATAATCGGCTTTAGTGATCGTAGCGGTTGTTTTCCCTTTTTTTAAATCAAAAGAAAAAGGCCTAACATGGAGATGTTTTTTAAAATCCAGTTCCCTTTTTCCATAAGCTTTGTATAAGGATTCTTTCGCTCCCCAATAAACGTGCAAATGTTCGATTCGAGTATTTTCAACTAATGATTCTGATTCTTCATCACGCATGAATTTGGACTCGATACGCGTTATTTTAGATACGATTTTTTGAATATCAACACCTACGGGGAAAGGAGCTGCTATGACGGCCGCTAAGTCACCCGAATGGCTCAGCGAAATATCATATTTGGAATCTTTTAAGTGTGGTTTGCCATGTTCATCAACAATACATTCCCCTCGCACTTCACGTTCGGACATCCAGTGTAGCAACAGTCGGCTCGCTAGCCATTCCAGTCGCTTGCCTTTTCCTTTTATTGATAAAATGTCCGTTTCTGCCTCGCTCAATTCTAGTTTTTCCAAGAAAAAAGCTTCAGGTTCTACAATTTGCCAAATCCCTAATTCAAACTGTTTTTCTGATTTGAAATGCCTTCTTAGTCCCATTTTTGAAAAATTTCAAACGATTGAATCCAAAATACATCTCCCAAATGTAGAATATTTATGTAAAAAGCATGAATTTTGTTGCTCTAATAAAAAAGTCCTTACCAAAAATATAAAGACTTTCATTTATCAAAAAAAAGTACAATGGACACTTTACCGGTACAAGTATTATCAAAGCGCATTCAACGGCTAGCGGAGTCGGCTACCATCAAAATGTCGCAGAAAGCCAGAGCATTGAAGGCAGAAGGGCACAATGTTATTAATTTGAGCTTGGGAGAGCCAGATTTTGACACGCCGCAGCATATTAAAGATGCCGCTGTGGAAGCCCTAAAAGATGGTTATACCAAGTACACTCCCGTGCCAGGCTTAGTAGAATTGCAAAAAGCCATCCAAGCGAAGTTCAAAAGGGACAACGATCTGGATTTTGGGCTGGATCAGATTGTGGTCTCCAACGGTGCCAAGCAGTCTATCGCCAACTTGTGTCTATCTTTACTGGATGAGGGCGATGAAGCCATTGTACTTGCTCCCTATTGGGTAACGTATGGGGAGATAGTGAAATTGGCAAGTGCCAAACCTGTCATTCTAAAAGCTGGTATCGAACAGGATTTCAAAGTGAGCCCTGCACAATTGGAGGCTGCTATCAATGAAAACACCAAGATTGTTTTGTTCTCTTCCCCTTGTAATCCCACAGGGTCTGTCTATACCGAAGAGGAATTGAAAGGCCTAGCCGATGTTATTGCAAAGCACCCTCAGATTACCATTATCTCGGATGAAATCTATGAGTATATCAATTTCATCGGAAAACACATCAGTATCGGTTCTTTTGAAAATGTAAAAGATAGAACGGTAACGGTCAATGGTTTCTCGAAAGGTTTCGCAATGACAGGCTGGCGTCTAGGTTATATTGGTGCTCCAAAATGGATCGCCAAGGCTTGTACTAAAATGCAAGGGCAGTTTACTTCAGGTGCTACCTCTTTTGGACAAAAAGCGGCCGCTCATGCTTTGAACAGTGATTTGGGGCCAACACTAGAAATGAAAGCAGCATTCTTGAAGCGTCGGGATATGGTGATTGCTTTATTGAAGGAGATACCAGGGTTCAAAGTGAATTTCCCACAAGGTGCTTTTTATGTTTTTCCTGACATCAGTGCTTACTTCGGTACTTCTGATGGAACGACTACTGCTGTCAATAACGCAGATGACTTCTGTGAATACCTGTTAAACGAAGCACACGTGGCTGTCGTCACTGGTTCTGCTTTTGGCGCGGACAATTGCTTTAGATTGTCTTATGCCGCATCCGAAGAAGAATTAAAAGAGGCCATTAAAAGAATAAAAACTGCTGTGACAAAATTAAAATAGTCACATAATTTATTCCTACAAGTGAAAGCGAATCCTTTTTTAAGGGTTCGCTTTTTTATGTGGTACTAATTAAATGATATATTTTTTATTTTAAAAATAAATGATATACAAGGTTGTAAATATATTTTATTATTTAAATTAACTATTTCGATACCAATCGCTATACCGTTTAATAGTTTATACTAGCCTTTGCTCCATTGAAACACTCCGTTTGCTTATAATAAATTGAAAATCAATAAATTGAGTCTTGTAAAATCGTATATTGTATATTATAAAAGACAATATATTGATGTCACTAAAGTGTAAAAACGCATTTTTAAGCCAAAAACACATCTGATATTTTAGTATAAATAATAAATATCATTATAAATAGCTTGATGATATCATTTTTTTGGCACGATTTTTTGATTATGTACATTATACAAACGAAACCCCTTATTATGAAAACGGTATTACCTTTAACTTTAATTGTGACTTTTTGCTTATTCTTTACTTTTGACGCTTTTTCTCAGGATATTTTCGCCAGCACAAACGAGACGAACCCCAAGATTGAAAAAGAAATAAACCGAGGTTCAGAAAATACATATAGTAAAGAAATTCCAGAATATTTCAGGCATCATAAAAAATTGAAATCTTATTTTACTGGGTGTGCCATTGAAATTACAACCTCTGATTTGCCCTTGCAAAGAGATTATTTCTTATTTGAACGATTCGGTTCTGTGAGAGTGGATAGAATGGAGAGAGGCGGCTTTTCCTATTTGATTACAGGGTTCACAAATGAAAAAGCAGCGAAGGATTTTTGTGATTTAATCGCACGACCACAAGCACCTGAATCAAAAGTGGTACGATATGTGAAAGGTAGAAGAAAATAGTGTTTATAAAATATCGCAGTTACCCAATTGGGTAGGGAGGAGCAAGCGTACAGGGCTTTGTTCCTCTTTTTTTGTTTTATAAGCTAGGGAAGGCTATTTTTGCGGAAAAAATTAATATGAACTTTCGTAAAGAAAAAGATAGTATCGGATATATTGATGTGCCTGCGGATAAATATTGGGCGGCACAGACCCAACGCTCCATACAAAATTTCAAGATTGGTGGGCATCAAATGCCGGTGGAAGTGATTCAGGCCTTTGCCATTTTAAAGAAAGCGGCAGCTTTTACAAATAGAGATCTTGGGGTATTGGATGCTAGTAAAGCAGTATTGATAGGGCAAGTGTGCGATGAAATCCTAGAAGGTAAGCTAGACGAGCAATTTCCTCTAGTCGTTTGGCAAACGGGTTCTGGTACACAATCTAATATGAATGTGAATGAGGTCGTCGCTAATCGGGCTCATGTACTGAATGGTGGGACTTTGTTGGATGAGCAAAAGGCAATTCATCCTAATGATGATGTCAACAAATCTCAGTCTTCCAACGATACTTTTCCGACTGCAATGCATATTGCTGCCTATAAAAAACTGATCGAAGTGACGATTCCGGGTATTGAGGCATTGAGAGATACCTTACAAGCTAAAAGCGAAGCTTATAAAGATGTGGTCAAAATCGGACGGACACACTTCATGGACGCTACTCCCGTGACGGTTGGTCAAGAATTGTCTGGATATGTTTCTCAGTTGAGCCATGGCATCAAAGCTATAAGAAATACATTAGCACATTTATCAGAGTTGGCACTAGGTGGAACGGCTGTTGGTACGGGATTGAATACACCGAAAGGCTATGCGCCGATGGTTGCTGGAAAGATTGCTGACTTAACAGGGCTTCCTTTCATCACCGCAGAAAATAAATTTGAAGCACTAGCCGCACATGATGCTATTGTCGAAGCTCATGGAGCTTTAAAAACAGTGGCGGTTTCTTTGATGAAGATAGGTAATGATATTCGGATGCTAGCTTCCGGCCCTAGGTGTGGTATCGGAGAATTGATTATCCCCGCTAATGAACCTGGCTCTTCTATCATGCCGGGAAAGGTGAACCCAACGCAGTCTGAAGCATTGACAATGGCGATGGCGCAAGTAATTGGAAACGATGTTGCGATTAACGTAGGAGGGATGACAGGACATTTTGAGTTGAATGTCTTTAAACCGATGATGATTTTCAATTTCCTGATGTCTGCCCAATTGATAGGGGATGCCTGCAATAGCTTCAATGAAAACTGCGCTCAGGGTCTAGAACCAAATTATGCAAGGATTGAAGAAAACTTGAACAATTCACTCATGTTGGTTACGGCTCTGAATACGAAAATAGGCTATGATGCGGCGGCATCTATTGCTAAGAAAGCCTATAAAGAAAATACAACTTTGAAAGAGGCCGCTATTGAACTGGGACTTTTGACAGAAGAACAGTTCAAAGATTGGGTTAGGCCAGAGCGTATGGTGTAGCTAAAGCAAAAGGAATTTGAACAAAGGCACTTTGTCCGTTAGGACAAAGTGCCTTTGTTTATAACCTGAAATCTTGATTGAGCGATAGGGCAAAAATATTTGTCCGTTTAAAAGAACCTGGGGTTGAAGTAGATTTAAACCTTGATGCGTAAGCGGTTCTAATACTAAAGTTTTTGAGGATTCTGAAATTCAAGAATGCGAAAAAACGATTCTGATCAAAAATATTGCTCACTATTTCTTCTCCAGCATTGATGAAAATCTCATCCCCAATAGTCAGGGAAAGCCTAGGTTTTTTCCAAGACCCTTTTTTACCTTTAATTAAATTTACCGTTGATTCAAAGCGGTATCTGAATCTATAATTGAAGGCATAGCCCGCTAGATAGTTCCCGTTAGATTTATATCGAAAAAAGCGTTCTTCGACTCGTACCCGCTGTTTTAGGCGCAGTCTATTTTTGATATTTTGCTTAATCGATATTTCTTGGAAAGGTCTTATCTCTTGTCGGTCGACTAGTTTGTCATTGTCATAATTGAAACTGTGCGTAAGACCTGCTCCCAAGCTGAATCCTTCCTCCAAATGTTGAGAAACCGCTATTCTACTCAACCATTTTGACTGTTTTCCATAAATGTCTTTCCATCTAAAGCTATTATAAGCTTTTACAGTGAGGTTGTCATTAATTTTGAGTTTCAATCTGTAATCCACCCAGGTTTGATTGCCGTTAATAACCTCTTTACCCTGTCCAAACAGCATTTGTGCTTGGATAAAAAAGAACAAGAAGGGCAATATTTTAAAAAGGTTATTCAACTATGAATACATTTTATATTATAGTTTTAAGTGAAACTTTGCAATTTGTTTCGCTTAAAAGAAAAAAATCTCCATTATTCTTAGCTTTATCATGTAGATAAAGAAGAATAATAAAGAATTGAGCAGTAGTGTATAATTGAAATATTGTGCCTTACCAGTTAATTCGTTAACTAGTCGTCTCGCAAATATAAAGATATTATTGAAAACGGCAAAAAAGTGACATTGATGATTAGTGATTAGGCAAAAACATATTTTTTTATAGAATAGACATTATTCTATGTTCGATTTTGGTAAAAAGAGTAGGGTATAAAAAGATG
>JAHDBO010000376.1 GCA_020630355.1 Saprospiraceae bacterium | reverse complement strand
TGGGAGGATTGATTTGCCTTACGGCAAATGAACCTGCCTGCGAAAGCAGGGATAAGCTATAAACCAAGCTTTGGGCAATAACTAAACTTGCTGTGCAGCAGCAAACAGAAATTTTGCGAAGCAGAAACCTAAACTTTTGGCGGAAGCCAAAAAACTCAACTTCTGCGCAGCAGAAACTAACCTTGTTGCGGAGCAACAAACTAAACGAAAAGGAATTTGCAAAACACTAGGAATAAATACAGTTGGGTGGGCATTTGGTGCTTAGGCGTTCTATTGTATACCGCTTGTGCCAGTCCAGTGGCGCCCACGGGAGGCCCGAAAGATGAGCGGGCGCCCCGATTGGTCTTGGAAGCATCCACGCCCAATCTTCAGACCAATTTCAAAGAAAGAATCATCAAGCTGACCTTTGATGAGTGGGTCAAATTGGAACGGGCCAATCAACAAGTCGTTATTTCGCCACCATTGGAGTATCGTCCTGAAATTACAATTCGAGGCAAATCTGTACGGATTAAATTAGATGAACAAGAGGTGCTCAAAGACAACACGACGTATAGCATCAATTTTGGGACGGCAGTCAAGGACATCACAGAAGGGAATGCACCAGAAAACCTGAAGTTCGTTTTCTCAACAGGAAATGCGATTGATTCGCTCTCTGTGAGAGGAAAGGTGATAGATGCTAAGACGGGAGAGGGCGTCAAGGAAGTTTTGGTGATGCTGTATGATAATCTGGCGGACACCGTCGTGCAAAAAGAAAGACCTTATTACTTTGCAAGAACCAACAAAACAGGGGTTTTTACAATTGACTACGTGCGAGCGGATACTTTTAAGGTCTTTGCTTTGCAGGACGCCAACCTGAATTATCTCTATGATAGAAATACAGAAGCCATCGGGTTTCCTGATGATTTTTTGGTACTAGATACTGCACAACAGACACCGCTTGAGATTACCTTGTTCACACCAGACCAGCCCCTTGCTATTACGGAAACAAAGTATAGGGATTATGGAAAATTGCGCATAGGCTTCAATCAAATTCCTGACAGTATAGAGCTAGAATATCCGTCCTATTTCAAACGGACTTCCATGGAGTTGGATAAGGATTCTATTGTTCTTTTTTATGATAAAAAAACAATAGATAGTGCCAAGTGGGAAATAGTCGTCAAAACGGCGGATAGAATCATTGATACGCTCGATTTTAGGTTGCCGAACGTCCTAGATTTTACGAAATCAGATAAGAAGCTGAATCGAAAAGACATAGGGAGGCAAAATGTGATAGATGTTGCGCCAAGCAAAAATCCTATCCTTGGGTTCACCACGCCTATTTGGGCGATTGATACGAGTAAAATTACGGTCTTGGAAGATTCAACGACAGTGGCATTGCCTTTTATTATAAAAGCCCAATCAAATACTAGAATGGATTACGTGCTAGAATCGAATTGGAAAGAAGACAAAAAATATACGGTACAGATTCTACCGAATGCGCTAGAGGATATTTACGGGCTTAAAAACGATACTTTTGACTACCAGTTTAAAATCAAAAAGAAAAAAGACTATGGTATTCTAAAAATTCAGTTGGATAGCCTTGAGGCAGAGCAACAATATCTGGTACAATTACTATATGGAGACAAAAAAGAAGGAGCAGTGAAGATTGTAGAAGGAGATACCCTGAAAGAATTGGTTTATACCCAGTTGTTGCCAGGGCGATATACTTTAGAAATAGTAGAGGACAAAGACAGAAATCGAAGATGGAGCTCAGGGGATTATGCTCAAAAAAGCCAACCAGAGCGTTATTTTAAAACCGAGTTGCCTGAAGTCCGTAAAAACTGGGAAGTGGAAACGAAAGTGAGTTGGAAGAAAGAGTAGTTTTAGCCTTCCGAAGTGATTACAAAACAAAAATGCCCTATCCACCGAAGCGGATAGGGCATTTTGTTATAAAAGGTGTTGCGAATTACTGTTGCAACTTAAAGCGTACTGGCAAGTTGAATTTTACCTTTACAGGCTTATTTCTTTGCTTTCCAGGCTTCCATTTAGGCATGGATTGAA
>JAHDBO010000375.1 GCA_020630355.1 Saprospiraceae bacterium | reverse complement strand
AATAAAGATAGGTTGATTCCAGAGGTGATTCATCCTGGCAACCTACAAGGGGACATCCATCAGCAGATTGATTGTAGAGAGTACAGCATTTTCAACACGCCTGATGAGTCGGCCTTCATGCTGGCACATGACTCGGAGTACAATCTAGTTACCTGCATTGAAAAATGGAATGCTTATGGTAAGGAAATGACCTTCTTGCACGTCGTTTCGCCTCCTTATTTATTGCGAGATTATTTTATTGATAATATCAAATATTTTAAGAAAGCGCCGATTTATGCCTTCACCTCTTACTTGATGACGAGCCGCTTTTCGGTGGCGATGTCGCTCCTAGAGCGCATGACCAATATGGAGCTGACCGAAGCACAAATTGCCTACGCTTTTGCACAAGCAGAAATCCAATATGACACTGTCAAATCAGGTATCGAATCCCTCTTTGATTTGGCTTTTGGTTTGAATTTAAGACATGGCGAATTGCTTCAAAAACGCTTGGCTTATGAGTACGACACGATGAGCAATCAGTTTGTAGAGGTCTACTATTACACCATCAATCCTGCTATCAAGGAGCAAATCGAACTCGCCTTTTTGAAACCTGTCAAAATCGGAGAGCAATACCAAGGCAATATTCACAAGGTCATTCCTTTTGATTTATTGTATCAAAATTTCTTACCCACTCAATTGCACGCTTTTCACGGGCGTATGTACGAAATCGAAGATTTTGACACGCAAAGCCGCTTCTTGCGCACCAATAATATCAACCCTCAAAATGTCATCCAATATCGCAGTGATTTGGAGGTGGTGGTGAAAGATATTCCAAGCCCAGTTCCAAGTGCACATGTCAGTCGCCCACAAGAGGGGCTTCAATTGGATTTGTGTGAAGGGGATTTCACTATAAAAACGAAGGGCTATTTTTCTTTTAAAACAGGGATAAACCTTCAGCATATTAACCGAGATTTTGAGTATGTCACGATGGATAATCGTCGAGTTCCCGATAGAAGGTATCGCCTAGGAAGAGTATTAAAAATTGACATTCAGCCATTGGTCCAAATAGCCATCCAGAAAACAGCAGCGACTTTAAGCACAGTCCTAGAAGAGGCTTTCCGTACGCTTTTTCCAGATGCGCATCAGTACTTGGTCATCTGCTCTCCGCAACGGGAAGCGGTCTTGGAAGGACGCTTTCAGCAATTGTACACCAGCATCCAATTTGAAACGCCCAGTAAAGCAAAAGGCATTCAAATCTATATTTTTGAAGATGCGCACCAAGATTTGGGTTTGGTCAATCGTATCTACAAAGATTGGAAAAGTATCTTCTCCGTATTGGAAGACTATATTACTTGGACGATGACTAAAAAAGTCCAAACACAAAAAGCCAATCAGCAAAACGGGGATGAAGCATTCACTGCGCTGCACCAAAGTCATTTCAGGCAGCAGACGCTAGACCCTAAGCAGTTTTTGAAATACGGCTTCTCGGATTTTCCAAATCATCTAGACTTGAAAAGTGCTGCTAGCTTACTGCGCTCTATCATCGGATTCAACAACCTGAGCAACGAACGCCAAGCCTTCTTGACTGGCAAGAAACAACAGCGCTTCCAAGTAGCAGGTGGAAAAGGCACGCATCAGTGTGATTTTTGTGGTAAAAACTATCATGAGAGCCAGCTCGAAATCTTCGAGGATGGACGAGAACGCTGTCAGTCATGCAAAGCAACGGGTATAGACACGATGCCTGCCCTCATACAATTGTACGAGGAAGCCAAGCGATATTTCGACTCTTTTGGTATTCAATTGAGGAACGGTATTTCGGTTAATTTCCATGATACCGCTGCTATCCAAATCAAGAATGGGGGGACTTTCACGCCTACGCCTGCCTTCGACCCGAGGGCGATTGGCTTGGCAGTGAGGAAAGGTAACACTTATAGTATATGGATAGAAAATGGTCAAGCCAAACACAAGACCATCTCTACAATCGTCCATGAGTTGACGCATATCTGGCAATATACGCACCTCGATATGCCCAAGATGAAAAAGCATTATGGCAACATGCTCAT
>JAHDBO010000374.1 GCA_020630355.1 Saprospiraceae bacterium | reverse complement strand
ATCCTCTTATCTTAAAAAAACTACTCCAGGAAGATTGGTTTATCTAGTTTTTTAGAAATGGCAAAAGCAGCATTTATCAAACCAACGTGGCTATAGGTCTGAGGGAAATTCCCCCATTGGCTACCTGTTTTCTCGTTGACATCTTCGCTTAGGAGACCGAGGTGATTGCTGTGTTTGATTAAGTTTTCAAAAATACTGCAGGCCTCATCCACTCGGTTCATTCTCGCTAGAGCTTCTACATACCAAAAGGCACATATCAAGAAAGTGGACTCTGGTTCTCCAAAATCATCTACATGCTTGTAACGGTAGAACAACCCCGAATCCGTCCTTAGGCTTTCTTCTAGGACGGCGACGTGTTTTTTCGCTTTCTCACTATTGGGGTCCAAATAGCCCATATTAATGAGTTGCAACAAGCTCGCATCTAGATTTGGCGTCCCTACCGCTTGTGTATAGACCCCACGTTCGGCATCGTAGCAACGCTCAATCATCTCTTCGGAGCGCAGCACCAGTTTGGCTGCTTTCTCCTCCATTTCTTTATCATCAATCATCTTAGCAATACGCTTTGCCGCATGACTCCCTGCCCAATGGAACAAGAAAGTATAGCAGTGCAACTGAGACATCCCTCGAAACTCCCACAAACCATTATCGGGTTCTTCCATCGTCTCTTCTATCATGTTTAAAACATGCTTTACCAAATCAATCATACTAGAGACACCTCGTATGAGCAAACGCTTATCCGTAAACAAAGGCAAGAGCGTCACCAAGACCTGTCCATATACATCATTCTGGATATGCTCGTAGGCTTGGTTGCCTATTCGGACTGGTTTTTCTCCCATATACCCTTTGAGCGGAAGTATTTTCTCTATGGGTTCTTTATCAATCGTTATCGGATAAAGTGGATGCAAACGCCCTTGTTCGTTCATCACGAGGTTTTCTATAAACCCAGCGTACTCTTCTAGGATTTTGAAATGGCTCAGGTCGTTCAAAGCACGGAGCGTATAGTGTGCATCACGCATCCAGCAAAAACGATAATCCCAGTTTCGGGTACTCCCCAGCGACTCAGGCAAACTCGTCGTCGCTGCGGCTATGATAGCCCCTGTATCTTGGTATTGATGCAATTTCAAGGTCAATGCCGAGCGAATCACCATATCTTGGTGGAACTTTTCGGTCGAGGTGTTTTTCACCCAATTGTGCCAGTATTTTTTTGTTTCAACCAGAAACCTTTCTGCCGTACTTTCAAGCGGCCCTTCCAGTGGAACGCCCCATGTTAGTATCATATACTTGGTTTCGTTCAGTACAAATGCCTGTTCGTTATCCACAAAATTTAAAGGAATATTTGTCGTTAGACGCACTTGCTGGTCCAAGCCTTGGTAGCGGATATGACTGCTTCCAAAAACTCGGCTTGGCTGGATTTCTCCGTAATTTCCTGTCGGATTACAAGATACTCTAACCCTTGGCGTCCCCTTTGTCGGTACGACTTTTCGAATCAGCATCAATGGCTTATACTCTCGCTCGTACTGTCTAAACCTTGGTGCAAAATCAATGACCTTATAACTACCATCTTCACAGTCAAAGCTCGTCTCTAAGATATTTGTATTATATAAATATTGTTGAGAAGATGTATATTCTTCCCATTCTGGTTGTACGGAGAAATTACCTCCCTTTTCATCGTCCAATAAAGTTCCAAAGATAAAACTGCTGTCAAATCTAGGCCAGCACATCCAGCCAATGTTCGCATTGGTATCTACTAGTGCCAGAAAAGCACAATTGCCTATGATTCCATAATTATACTTATGTTGTTCCATCAAAAATCGTTTTATATCTGTTTCAAAATGATTCCCAAGAAGCAAAAGACTAATTGAAGCTATTTGTATTCAATTCAGTCCCCTTTCGTTTAAAAAAACTGGGTGGTGGTATTAATTTTGGTAGGGTAAAACAGGGTTTCCTATTGGATTCCTAAACTTAGAAAATTCTATCTTCATTCATTATATAATTCACGAAAACTTTTCCATGAATTTTAAATTAAAATCAATCTGCTTATTC
>JAHDBO010000373.1 GCA_020630355.1 Saprospiraceae bacterium | reverse complement strand
AGTTGCATTTCCGAAAACAGCTTCCGAATTGCGTCATAAGCCTTGACGTAAGTCACAGGATTGGAGCGAGAAGATTTCCCAATCGGGCTTTGACTGACCATCTCTATTTGCGTCAAGCTCTTCCAATCCCCTTCCAAAGCATCGTGTTCCCCTGGTGCAGTCGGATGTCCTTCGCCCATCTCTGTTTTCAATAGTGGATACAAAATCTGCTTGACCAAAGTGGTTTTTCCAGAACCAGAAACCCCTGTTACAACAGTCAAGGTCTGTAAAGGAAAAGTCACGTCAATATTTTTCAGATTATGCTGCCGTGCTCCTTTGATTAGGATTTTGTTGCCTGACTTTCGTCGAATACTAGGGACTTCAATCTGCATCCGTCCGCTCATATATTTTGCCGTAAGGCTATCAATTGCCTCCTTGTGGATGCGCTCATAAGCTCCTGCAAAAACGACTTCACCCCCATGAATCCCAGCTTCAGGTCCCATATCTACTAGGAAATCGGCATTCTCGATAATGTCCTCTTCATGTTCTACGACGACGACCGTATTACCCAAATCTCGCAAGTTCTTCAAGACTTTTACTAGGCGGCTCGTATCTTTGGGATGCAGTCCAATACTCGGTTCATCTAGTAGATACATCGAACTCGTCAAGTTACTTCCTAGCGTACGGGTCAGGTTGATTCGTTGTGTTTCTCCACCACTCAAGGTGTTTGACATACGGTCTAAACGCAAGTAGCCCAAACCAACATCTATCATAAATTCTAGGCGGTTCGTGATTTCTAGAAGCAGCCTTCTTGCTATCGCTTCGTCGTGTTCCCCAAAGCTCAAACCCTGAAAAAAGACGAGTAACTCATCAATCGGTATTTTAACCAATTCTGTGATGGATTTACCGCCTATTTTAACATAATTCGCTTCTTTACGAAGGCGACCAGATTTACAAGTTGGGCAGCCTGTCCGTCCCCGATAACGCGCCAGCATCACCCGATTTTGTATTTTATATGTCTTTTCTTCTAGGTGTTTGAAAAAGTCATTAACCCCATACAATCCTCGTTTTCCATCCCATAATAAATCCTTTTCCGAATCTGTTAATTCGCTATAAGACCGATGGATTGGAAAATCATATTTTTCCGCTTGACGGATAAAATCGTCTTTGTATTTCCCAAACTTATCCCCTTTCCAACAAGCGACCGCTCCTTCATATAGGGAGAGACTTTTATTAGGAATCACCTTATCTTCACTGATACCCATCACTTTGCCAAAGCCCTCACAACGAGGACAAGCACCGAAAGGATTATTATAATTGAATAATTGGGGCGTCGGTTCAGGGAACAGGATACCATCCAACTCGAAGCGATTATTAAAGCCCTTCGTTTCTTTTCCAATGACTTCGACGATACACTCTCCTTCACTTTCGTAAAATGAAGTCAAAATAGAATCGGCGATACGCTTTCGATTTTCCTCCTCCTCATTGACCACAAAACGGTCAATCAAAATCCGAATGTCTGCTGCTTTGTATTCCGTGATTTCCTTGGAAGTGTCCCAAGCATCATCTTCTAGAATGGATTGTATTTTTTCTAATTCTCCCTCTTTTTGCAGTCGAGTGTAACCTTTTTGTAGTAGAAGTTGTAGCTCCCTTTCTAGGGTTCTATCTGTATATTTTTGTTGTAATGGTATGAATAATTGCACTTTATCCCCTTGCTCGAATCCTAGGATAAAATCGACTACATCGCTGACTTCGTGTTTTTTGACCAACTCGCCAGAAACAGGAGAATAGGTCTTCCCCAATCTAGCATACATCAAGCGCAAGAAATCATAAATCTCCGTCAAAGAGCCCACCGTAGAGCGAGAATTTCGAGTACTCACCTTTTGTTCGATGGCAATGGCTGGGCAGATTCCCTTTATAAAATCCACTTCGGGCTTCTTCATCCGCATCAAGAACTGGCGTGCATAAGAGGAGAGGCTTTCCACATAGCGACGTTGCCCTTCTGCAAAAAGTGTATCCATCGTGATAGAAGACTTGCCCGAACCAGACACCCCCGTTACGACTATGAGTTGATTTTTAGG
>JAHDBO010000372.1 GCA_020630355.1 Saprospiraceae bacterium | reverse complement strand
TTATTCCAAGAAGCGAAAAACATCATGGTAGCGAAGACAGCTGCTAGGATATAGCCCGTGGTGCTGAGGTAATAAATAGAATCAGATTTAGCTTCTACATTGGCGAAAGTAAGAATAGAGGCAGATACGAGTAAGCCTAAAATCACGATACTCATCGAGAGTCGACTAATGGCTCTACTCAACTTATTGATATAGGGCTCTAAACCGTAGTGCCCTACTTCAAGGTGGAGTTTGCCTTTACGGGTTTTTTCTAGGATGTCTTTGACATCGGTTGGGAAGCCTGAGATAAAAGTCCCAAACTGACGGGTGGTCGTCATGACTTCTTCTAGGATATTCTCTGGAGAGTACTGCTCTTTGAAAAGTTTAAAACCATAAGGTTTGAAAAACTCGTAGGTCTTGAAATTGGGGTGAATCGTCTTGCCAATACCTTCCAAAATGGTCAAGGCACGAAGAATGATAAAAATCCCTCCAGGCATTCGGAGGCGGTAATTTCGGATGATGGCTTGTAGCCTGTCCGTCACCTCTGTGAGTTGCACTTCGCTTACATCCAAGGAACTGAAATCATCAATCAAATCCCCCAAGTCTGCCTCAAAAGCACGGTCGTCCTCAATCTCTGAATCCAAAGCGAGGCGCTTGAAGTTACGCGCCATCTTTTTTGGGTCTTCTTGTGCCATCCCAATCAGAAGCCCCGAAAATGCCAAGCGGTCTCGCTTGGTCAATTTTCCAACCATCCCAAAATCAATCAAGCAGATACCGCCATCAGGACGAATCAGGATGTTGCCCGGGTGGGGGTCTGCATGGAAGTAGCCGTGCTCAAAGATTTGAGTCAGGTAAATATCCATGCCTTGCTCCGCAATTTTTTCTGGCGAAAGCCCCCATTTGGTCAACTGCTCTACATCCGTGATTTCGCAACCATTGACAAATTCCATGACAAGGATTTTGCTGGTAGAATAATCCTTGTAAACACTGGGGACAGAGAAGTTTTTGAATTTTTTATAATAATTACCGAACTGCTGCATGAAACGCCCCTCGGTATTATAATCTAGTTCATTCTGAAGGTTGCGCTCGAAAGCTTCGACAACATCCATCGCATTGAACATGCCTTGGCTCTCTAGGAAGTTCTCGGAGCGTTTGACGATTTCTTTGACGATATTTAGGTCGGTACGCACCTTACCACGCACGTTCGGGCGTTGTACTTTCACCACCACTTTTTTACCATCTTCACGGAGTGTCGCTAAGTGTACTTGTCCGATAGAAGCAGAGCCAATTGGTTTTTCACGAAAGTGAGAAAATAAATCGTCTACGGTTTTCCCTGTCTCCTTGAAAATGATTTCGTGTACCTTCTCCAAAGGAAAAGGAGGAACGCCACTTTGTAATTTTTGAAATTCAACCATCAAAGGTTCTGGAAGAATATCAGGACGATTGGACAAAGCTTGGGCAAGCTTGATAAAGGTCGGGCCCAATTCTTCGGCAGCCATCCGCATCAGTTCCCAACGACTATAATTTTTCTTTTTGACCTGTTCTTTCTTGTAACTCAAGCGACGCTTGCTGGGGATGACGGCGTTGAGGGCAGTATGGGATACAAAATCTTCAAACCCATATTTGAGCAAGATATTGGTGATTTCCCTGACACGGCTGATATTTTTGAATGTCTGATCGAAGAGCATGAATTTTATCCTCCTTTTAGATGTTTTTTAGTTTCCTCTTTCCAAAAGTAATAGATTTTATTTTAAAATCAGATATTAGACATTAGTCTTTGGATATTAGATTGAAAACCATCTTTTTATAGTTTGTTGATGTTGCTAAAAGCGAATATAGGATAAATGGCTAATGATTTCGGGGGAGAGGCAAGAAAGGTGTTATTTTTTGAAGGGGGGCTTGTCGATAAAAAATAAGACAAAACACCCCGTTTATGAATGGATAGATTTATCTTGGATAGAATAAGGAAAACAGAACCTCGATTCAAATGAAGCCAGATAAGTATCTTAAAAATTATATTGGTGGGGCATTATTGCCAGCCAACTCTGGAAAATACATAGATAATTACAATCCTGCAACGGGAAAAGT
>JAHDBO010000031.1 GCA_020630355.1 Saprospiraceae bacterium | reverse complement strand
TCGTTATGCCCACTGTGGTCGGTCAAAATCAGTAGTTTGTATCGTTTCATCAGTCTAGTTTTATTTCATCAATCAAACCTGCGTCATTGTTCAAACTCTTGAATAAACGCATCCGAAACCGCCCTTGCTTGTTGACCAAGGTTTGAGCCATTTTATCGATAGCCACCATAGAAAGCACCGTTTGGATATAGGCTTCTATCAAATCATCTAGACCGATGCCCAGTTTATTGAAATCCCTTCTATCCATCAATACCAGACGGCTGGTATCGCTTCCCCAAGAGCCATTCTCATTTTTAAAAGAAAGGTTCGTTCCTAGCATTTTCCAGCTATCTAGACTACTTGGAATTTCGTCTATAAGTGGTTTTTCAGCGCGTCGAGCATAGGTGCAAATTGGGCGCAAGCCTCTATTAGTAGCGCAGACCATCATGCGTATATCGGCTACGTAAGTATGATTTTTAGGACTTGGAATCGTGCCTACATGGTAGAGTTTGCCTGCGCTTGTCGTACTGCTCCAATTATAATTACCAATTAGGCTCTGTACTATAAACAAGTCATATTCAAACTCCAATTCCATGAAAGCTTCCAGTTCTTCTGGTGTCACTATCGTATAAACGCCCTGCCCTGCATTACTGTATGGGACTTTGATGACCGCATGCCCCCCCATTTTGCGTACCCAGAGCGGGATTTCATTTTTTCGGACATCCCAGACCGTTTCGGGGGTATTTATTTTCAGACCAAAATTGGCTAATTCTGCGTTAAAAATATCGTAGGCCTTTGCGGCCACCATTTTATTGCGGCCACCTGCCAAGCAAGCAATCACAGGATTCAAAATCCTCGTCTTGCAATGCATTGGTAGTCGATTCCAAGGTTTTTGGGTCAGGTATCGAAAAGCAGCACGAATGGGTACAAAACTTCCATTTTCTGTGCGGACTTCCATGACGCCATCAACATATCGAACTGCCGGGTTTCTATCCCCATCATAATAAGGCACATAATAGACAGGCTCTTTAAAAGCGTCCGCCATTGCTTCTGCATAGCCAGAGGCTTCCATTGGGTTTTTATCATAGACAACTGCCAAAGCCCCTTTGATTTTATGCCGCATATTTTTCAAAAAAGGTTTAAACGTCTCGTCTATCAATAAGCGATACCCTCCTTGTTCTAGGTTATCGTCAACCAAAGGCATGGATTTCTGTCCCGATGGACAGGAGTTGTTTTCTATAACAACCATCTGTCGTTTTCCTCCCGCAGAAGTCACGTTGAGCAAATCAGCCCCTGCCCATCGGAAATAGCGTGGTTTATAATCAAGAATTTCTTTGAGTTTTTCAGCGTTGACAGTAGGATGCATGTGACAATAACGTGTCACGATGCGATCTTGATGTAGATTCAGAAAAAAACTAATCATTGGGTGTATCGTCGCATTGAATGCTTTAGGATACCAGTGTTGGTGCGCTTCAAAAGAGTCGGGGTGGACAATTGAAGCAAAAGAATTTTCGTTTTTCATGAAAAGGAAAAATATTTTTGATACTAGATACAGTGTAAGTAATGATCAAATAATAACTTATCGTTGTACAAGCTTTACTTTTTCTCATTATTTCAAATGCAAGCAAATTTAGTTCACACAGTACTAAAAAACGTATTTCTTATTAAAGGTTTATCAATGAATGGTATATCTTCTTTTTTTCAAACGTCATTAAAAATGAATTCGGTTAAAGACAATAATCCGGGCAATTGGTCACTATTTTTATGGAAAAAGGGATGCTGAATCGTTCAGCACCCCAACCCCAAAAAAACGAAAATCAATTATAAAGAATAGCTAATACACTGTGTGAAAAACTTATTTTTCACACAGTGTACCAATTACTTGATTGCCTCCCCTTTCTCATTGAAGAGAATTTTTTTAACCTCTTCTTCTTCATTTGTCAATTCTATGTGATATCTTTTACCTTCTTTATTTTCTTCCAGACGTGCTTCCGAAAGATAGTAATCACTATATTTCTCTTCCAAGTAGGTGATTAAGCTTTCTGGCAATTCCATTTCATCTAGGTAAGTTATGGTCTGAATCCACTGTCCATCATCTGTATACAAAACCTCATTGTAATAACCTTCGTTATAACAAGACGCTTTATAGGTCTTATTATCCAAAGTCCACTCTATTTCTTCCGCCTCAGGAAACATTTTCATAAATGCGGCTTTAACTTTCGCAGGAACGTCTATTGTAGTAGCAGCCATCAAGACCATTGCACATAAGAGCAATCCAAAAGTTGACGTGATTTTTTTCATTGTTTAATTAAATTGATTTTGTTAAAAAATGGACTGGCTTTCACCAGTCCAAATACAACGAAACTGAAGCCAAATAAAAAGCTATTTTGATTTTTGTAAGCTTTCTTCGACAGGACAATCTTCCAACCGAAATCTGAATAAACTCTGAATGGATTTTATGATTTCAAGGTTTTTTCTACTGTTTTTATTCAGGATCAGTCGGCTAATTTGGGTTTATTATTTTTTCAAAAAACATATCATGCTACACCCGAACACGGTACTAAAACATATTAATAATAAAATCGGCTACGGCGTCTTTGCCACTCAATTCATTCCAAAAGGAACAATCACATACGCTAAAGATGAACTTGAAATAGAACTGGATGACATAGCATTTCAAAAATTATCTCCTCCTATGCAAGAGCAAGCAGAAAAATATAGTTATAGGGATGCTAGAGGCATTTATATCTTGAGCTGGGATCTGGGTAAATACGTCAATCATTGTTGCTTCCCGAATACTCTTAGTACGGGATATGGTTTTGAAGTTGCCATTCAGGACATCCATTCGGGTCAAGAAATCACGGATGATTATGGGCTTTTCAATCTAGAAAAACCATTTCCGGTCACCTGTGAGAAAAAAGACTGCCGTGGCTGTATCAGTGCTGAAGATCTAGACACCTATGCTTCAGTATGGGACAAGGAAATAGAAAAGGTCTTATCCTGCTTATTCAAAGTGGAACAACCCCTATTTACATTCCTAAGCAACGAAGTGAAAAACCAGTTAGAACAGTTTAGACAAAACCCAGCCCAAATGCTTTCTGTTTCAGATTTGAAATTCAAAAAATAATCCTAATTAAAGACCCATATCAAGCGATGCGTCCCAGCTTCGTGCTCATATCGGATGGTATGCTGGTAAAAATCGCATATTCGCCTGACTATGGATAGGCCTAAGCCAAGCCCCTCTTCTTTTTGGAAACTATCATCCCTTTTAAAGCGCAAAAACATTTGTTCTGCAGCCTGATTGAGTGGATAACCAGAGTTGGTGATTTCCAACGAATAAGCATTGAGTACTATCCTGATATACCCTCTACTAACATTATATTTGATGGCGTTCTTAAATAGATTACAGAGGAGGATCTCTAGCAAAGCATCATTCATTTCCACTGATATATTGAGTGGCAATTGTTTCTTGATTTCTATATTCTTCGCCTTGATCAAAGGTTCAAAGTCCTCTAATTGTTCTTCGACACTTTGAGCTATAAACATTCTGGTATTCGAAGAAAAACCGTTGTGTTCAATTTTTGTCAGTAAAATCAGAGCCTCATTCAATCTAGAGACTTTTTTGAGCTGATACATAATAGCACCTATTGCCTCATAGTCTACTTTCCTAAGTTTAGGAGCCTGCAATAGAATTTCTGCATGTCCTTGTATAATAGCCAATGGTGTTTGCAATTCGTGAGAGGCATTTTCCGTAAATTGTCGTTTCTTTTGTCGGATGTCCTTATAATCATCCATCACACCTGCAATCAATCTTCCCAATACGGCCGATTCTGGCAGTTGAAAAACTTCTTCTTTCAGGCTAAATGTTCTATCCTCTTCTATTAAGTTTTGCAAATGGGTGTAATCTGACTGGATTCTATCTAGCAACACCTGATACTGAATAAAAACATAAGATAACAACAGCAGTGTAAAAACTAAACTAACCGATAGTATCGTCGTCATATCACAAAATTAAACAGCTTCAAATTTGTAACCAATCCCATAAACGGTCTGTAGGTAATCGCCACAATTTGCCTCGGAAAGTTTGCGTCTTAGATTTTTGATATGGGCATACAAAAAATCGTAAGAAAAAGTCTCGTCCATGTGATCTCCCCAGAGGTGTTCCGCGATACTATTTTTCGTGACGACCCGATTCTTATTCCGTGCCAAAAACAATAATATATCAAACTCTTTTTTTGTCAAATCAATCTGGCTTTCCCCAAAACGCACCGTGCGTTTGTCCAACTCTAAAACCAGGTTACCGTATTCAATCGATTTACTAAACTGTCCTGTTTTTCTCCTAGCAACTGCTTTTATTCTCGCATTCAATTCAGATAGGTTGAATGGTTTTACGAGGTAGTCATCGGCGCCTAGTTCTAGCATTTTGACCCGTTCTTGTACCGCATGCCTTGCCGAGACAACCAAAACTCCTGTTTGATTGTGTTCCTCATCACCACGCAACATTTCTATCAATTTAGACCCGTCTCCACCTGGGAGGTTTAGATCTACGATGACACAGTCGTAAGAATAATTGGTAACTTTTCGAAAACCTTCTTTTAGGCTTCCAGCAAATTCGCAGAGGTATCCTTCTCTACTGAAATACTTCAACATCAATTCCAGCAAAGCTTGTTCGTCTTCTATTATGAGAATCTTCATGTTTCAGAAAAGACAATATGGGACACCTTACTAGACATCCCCTTTTAATAGTAATGATTCAATCATTCGTTATCGAGCGTAGATTCATCCGCCAAGCTTTCAAAATCAAACGCTGGATTATCATCGTCTTCTTGATCGCCATCTATCAAGTCGTCAAAAATTTGATCAAACAAAGCTTCGTCCTCCATGCTTTTGTTATCAACTACCGGCTTCTTTTTAATCTTGGTGATAATCTTATTTGTCGGTGTTTTTTTAAGCCTATCGATACGTTCCACTTTTCGCTCTTCTCCACTCAGTTTTGCAGCCAAGGACTTGGTGGTGATAGGAGCAGCCATCAAGCGTTTTTTATCAATCAGTTCGCCCGTAACCGCACAGATACCATAAGTTTTTTGTTCAATCCTAAACAATGCTCTTTCTAGGTCATAGACTAATTTTCGCCGACGCCCTAGCATATTGTTCATCATCTGTATATCGCTGTGAATCGTGCTATTCTCCATAAAATTACTGCTTAGTTCTTCTTCCGCATTTTCAACAGTCTCTTTTATCTCGGCTTCCAATTCTTCGCAGTAAGCCTGATTTTCTTCAAGTTTTTTCAAAATATGCTCCCTGAAAATAGCAAGGTCTGCATCTGGGTATCTTTTTGTGTTTTTTCCTGACATTTTATTGTTTATAAGTTAATGACAAATTGGAAAGACCATCAAGCCTTCCCTTTCACTGTTTTAATTACACCTAATTAACATATTAAATATACATGCTCGTCAATCTATATGACAAATTCTGAAGTAATTCTGAATTTTTAATTTCAAGTTGTTATTATGCCTTCACCTTCTCTTATTCATTGTCCGACCCAGTCAAGCCCTCAATAAATTTCCCTTCTGTTTTACCAAACTTAACAGTGAACAGATCAAATACATCTGCTGTAAGCTGTATGGTATCTAATGTACCGAATACTTCTTCCTTTAGGCCTTCTGGGGCCTCTTCCTGAGCGTATTCATCGAAGACTTCCGACAAATGCGCCCGATTAGCTTCTGCTTTTTCTTTTATATTCTTTTTTTCTTGCCTACTCATCATCATTAGATTTAAACAAGTTCGCTAATTTGTCCCGGCTTCGTTTCAAACGCATTTTAACCGCACTTTCTCCAATATCCAACATTCTGGCAATTTGTTTGACCGACAGTCCGTCTTGATAGCGCATCAATAACACCACACGTTCTTGCGGATGTAATTCATCCATCAAAACTTCCAATTTCTGCAATTTCAGCTCTTTCAGCTCTACATTCTCTGCCTCGATTTCATCAATACCAACCTCCTCAAACTTTGGGTTTTCTGAAGATTCATAAATGGTTTTCTTGTTTGTATGTATGAAATTGATACAATGATTGTACGTTATCGAGAATATCCAAGCGGATAAATTGCTTTTTTCCTTCAAAGAATTGAGCTTGGTAAAAACCTTGATGAATATGTCATGCGCCAAATCCATTGCCATTGCTTCATCTCTGACCATACCAAGACATTTACGGTAGACCTTGTTCTTGTAGCGCTCGTAAAGCTCATTCAGCAACGCCTTTTCTCCCTTTTGGATGCGCTCCAAAAGTTCAGCGTCACTCAGATACTCTAATTTTTTTTTATAAACCAAAGGAACAAGGTTATACTCCTGGAACTGAAGCCCCATTATGGTTTTGTTTTACAATCGTTGTTGAATCCAAATTCCGAAACCAGACATCTCTCTGCGGAAACGGAATTTCTATATTGTTTGCCTTAAAAGCTCTCGCTATTTTATAGCGTAATTCGCTCCTTATTTTCTCTAAGTCCCAGTATTCTAGACTATAGAAATTCAGATTAAAATCCAGAGAAGATTCCCCAAAATCCAGAAACTGAACACTAGGAGCAGGACTTGTCAAAACCCCTTTTTGAGTCCTAGCGATTTCCAATAAAATCGCTTCGATATCCTCAAAATCAGAACTATAAGCAACACCCACTTTCACTTGGAATCTGGAAGGTTTCTCATTATGGCTCCAGTTGATAAATCCATCGCCTACTATTTTAGAATTGGGGACAATCTGTACGATTTCATCTCTTGTCTCAATCAAGGAAGTCCTCAACCCAATCTTTCTAACTTTACCCGTCACTCCGTTTATCACCACAATATCATTGACTTCAACCGAAGACTCAAAAAGCAAAATCACGCCTGAAATAACATCATTGAAAGTCTGTTGAAGCCCCAAACCGATACCGACCATTAAGGCCGCACCACTTGCCAATAACGCCGTAGGATGTATACCAATACTTTGAAAAGCCAACAGTATCCCTAGTATATACAGAAAGTACTTTGTAATCTGCTGGATAGCGTACTGCCGTCCATCATTGAGTTGTTTTTTGGTAAAATAGCTTTTCAGGAAATATCCATTCACAACCCACACTAGTAGTTTTGTAAAGAAAAATACAAGTGTGAAAAGGAATATCTTTTTTACAGTCAGTTCAAAACTCCCAACCGTAAATAGAACAAAGTCAAAAAATGCGCTAACTTCCATATCCATCAGTTTAGAATCATTTTAGTTATTGGCCCATCGGTGGCTCATCCTTTTCCGAACGATTTCTCGTTCTATCTTCTCCAGCTCATGGAGGAGTTTTTCTGATTTGTCGAGCTTTGCGTTCCGATTTTTAGTTTTGGTCAAATTATATCTCCAATTTGTAAATCTATTATCCACCTCTAGGTTGAATCTATCTTGAGCATATATCTGTGCAATTTCTAGCACATTCAGATATGCCAATGCGTGCTTTTTGGACTTATCCCCCATCCCTGCATGGATGGCGTCAATCAGTGCTGTCTGGTGACATTTCGCCCGCTCAAGCGAGTGATATAGCATTGTCTCTTTGATTTTTAGCCTTGTCTTCAAATCAATTGCCTTTATTTCTACTTCCACAAGGCTATCACAAGGTGCAAGCCCTTGAGCATTCAAAACACCAACATGTTTTTGGATTTTCTGGAGCATCACTTTTTTCTCCAAGTAATCCGTTCCGTATTCTGCTACAACAACTCCCATCCCTAATAAGAACAGAGTGAAAATCATCCCTCCCGCTAAGCTTAAAACCAATGTTCGCATCATGCTCTCCGATTTAATTGGTTTAAAGACCATATACCTAAAAATCGGTCACAACTTATTTTTATGTTTTATCAGCACAAAACTTAAACAACTGGTTGTCAATATATAAAATCTACAGCCATTTTTTATTCTTGAACCAAAAAAGCAAACCCAAAGCAATACCTAGCATCACCGTCAACAAGAAAAAATACCCAAACCGCCATTTCAATTCAGGGATATATTCAAAATTCATCCCATACAGACCCGCCAAAAAAGACAAGGGTACGAAGATGGTCGTGATGATGGTCAAGACCTGCATCACTTGGTTCATTTTAAAGCTAATTTCGGAGAGATAGAGGTCTTGAAGCCCGTTTAACAAGTCTCTGTAATTTTCGACCGTGTCCATCACTTGTAAGCTGTGGTCGTATAGGTTTCTTAGGAAAGGATAGGTGTTGTCGAAAATAGCAGCGTGCTCCAGTTTTGAAAAACGACTGGTAATTTCACGGAGTGGCACTACCTTTTTCCGAAAGGATAACAACTCTTTTTTTAGTTGATGAATTTTCGTTTTGATGCTTTGATCACTATGTGCCATTAGCTCTTCTTCCAAGGATTCGATTCGACTCTCAAAAGCATCCAAAACCAAAAAATAACTATCAACAATATAATCCAACAAGGCATAGGCTAAGTAATCACTGCCTCGTTCCCGCACCCGACCACTTTTATCTTTGATCCGCTTTCGAACCGCTCGAAATAAGTCATCCGCTTTCTCTTGAAAGGAAAACAACAGTCCCTCTTTGAAATAAATCGAAATATGTTCGGTTTCTAGTTCTAGCCTGTCTTCGTTGAGATGAAAGGATTTTACCAAAATAAAAACACCATCTTTGAAACTTTCCAGTTTTGCTCGCTGATATACATCCACTACATCCTCTATCGCCAAGACTGGAACCTTGTAGGTATTTCCAATCGTTTTAATCAGTTCTGTATCGTGCAAGCCCCTGATGTCGTACCAATCAACTGTAGCTGTGTCAGATGCTTCCAATAGAATAGATTGCTGATTGCTAGATGATTTTTCTTGATATTGATTGACATCAAACCGACAATGATTGATAAAAACTTCTTCAACTTTCTGTTTCCCTGTAAACACCACCGTACCTGGTGCCAGTCCTAGTTTTCGCTTCTTCATTGCTTTATAATAATATTCTGGTAAGGGTAAGGGATTTCAATCCCTTCTTTGTCAAATCGTTTCTTGATACTTTCGTATAAATCACAACTCATCACGAAGCTGTCGGGAGCATCTTTTGCCCATGCCCATGCCCTAAGATTGACACTATGGTTGCCCAAACCCAACACTCTCACAACAACTTCAGGCGCTCCGTCTTCGGTTTGTTCTGCTGTTCTGGTATCAATCCGCAAGGGGTGATTTTTGATTTCGTCCGCCATGATTGCCTTTGCTAAATCTATATCACTATCATAGCTAATCCCTACATCTATCCAGCGGCAGATTTTATCTTCTGCAAAATCAGAATTGACAATCACCTCATTGCTGATGACCGTGTTCGGGATGAGGATGCGTTTGTTTTCAAAATCTCGGATAACGGTATGCCTCAAAGTAATATCCTCTACAATACCTGCCTTATCACGTACCAGCAGTCTATCATTGACCCGAAAAGGCTTAAACAATACGATGAAAAAACCACTTATGATATTACCCAAGGCATGTTGGGATGCAAATCCAATAGCCACCGCCAGAATCCCAGCCCCAGCCAACATAGAGCTAGCAATCGTCCTTAAATTGGGGACAGCATATATTGCACTTGCGATACCAACGATATAAATAACACCGACCGAAGTATGCCTTAGAAAAAGGTAATTAGTCGGGTCATTTTTCAATTCTTCTGAAGACCGTTTTATCAGCTGCCTAAAAAAGCGGTTGACTCCATAGGCGAGCAATATCGTACTTAAAATAATCAGGATAAAAACGCCCCAATGCCTCATCAGGGAAAATAATTGTTCTTGCATATCATTATTGATTGAATCCTTAAAAGGCTTTAAGTATTGTTTTGTTTAAAAATTGGTCGAAAAAGAAAGGGTTTGGACAATGATGCCCAAACCCAAATATTGTTACTCAACGTCTGAAGTTATTTTTTACGTTTCGACTGAGGCACAGTAGACTTGCCTTTCTTAGCCGGTCCACTCATATCCATACCAGACTTCATATTGCGGATGGTTTTTCTTCTTGCCTTTTCTACTTCAGCGTTTTTGCGGAACTCGCTTCTTTTCTGATTTTTAGATTTCATTGATTTTGTATTTGATTTTAAAAAAATGTGAAGAAATTCCTAGATACCGTCGTCTTCTTTTTCACGCTCTTCACCTAAGACCTCTTCCCGCTCTTGGTTGGACTCCTCCAAAGAATCCAATTCTAACTCATCTATTTCTTCCTCTTCGGGCTCAACTGATACGCCTTCAACAGGAGTCTCAGTTTCTTCTGATGATGATGATGCACCTTTCGGACAACCTATTGTCAGCAATGCAATAGCCCCGAGCACCAACAAAGACCAAATCAATTTGGTGTTCATAATGTTTTTTTTACAAAATTTGATAAAACGGGTCTGCCTAAAAACAAGCCTTCAGACAGACACCGTATAACCCCAAAATCAGGAATGTCGCCCTCGACATTCCATCATGAAAAACGATTTTCTGTAAAATCCAACTAAAGACCGCCACGGATAAAATCCGTCACCAAATTCAGCGGTTTTTTTTCAAAAAAAGAAGCATTATTTTTTGAAGATTTCCCAAGTCAGTATCAAGGTGAGAACAAGAGCGAGTAGACTAGATACACTTATCAATAGAAAAGGATCAATCACTTGACCAATCCCTGTGCTAGAAGCTTTTAGCACGTTTTGAAAACCCAAAAAAGAAGAAAGACCCACAAGGAGTAGTAAAATAAGATTAGAAAAGGTGTTATTGAGATAATCTTTAGGCAAAAGGGTTTCATCATTGACAACTAAAAGCAAGAATACGACTACAATAGGTAGCAAAAAACCATTGATGGCTTGTGCCAAAATAATCGCAGGAATGGGTTTTATACCAGATAGGCCAAAGCCCAAACCTATAAACAAAATAGCGCCCCATACTAAGCGGAACTTTTTGGAAGTGTTGGCCCAATTGTTGTTTTTTGTATTTCCAAAGAGACTTTGAGCGGTCACGGCTGCTGCCAAAGGTGCCGTCACGGAAGAAGTCATGCCCGCCGCAAAAAGTCCAAAGCCACATAAAGCTGTAGCCCATTTATTAGACAACCCTAGTGCCCTCGAAATACCCTCCGCCGTAAAGTCAGGAATCCCGACTATCAAAATAGCCATCGAAATCAATCCGCCAAGCAATACCGCTATTGCTATACCCCAACGCATCTCTTGGATGTCTTGCCCTTTGCTGATACCCGATGCTAAAAAGAGATTATAGGGCACAATCGTTGTACCTATCAAGCCAACAATAAGCAAGGAACTTCCCTCTGGCATACTCGGAATAAAAGCCGATTGTAGGCCCTCGCCAAGTGTCCAGTCCTTCTGAAAAGCGGCATAGATAAAGGTCGCTCCCATAAAGGCAACTACAAGACCTAGAATCTGCGTCAACAATCTATAATTGCCCAGCCAAAGCAAAAAAGCTGCCAAGGCAGCAATCAATACCGTAAAACCTTGTGAATAACCTGCCAATACCAAGTCTAAGCCTTTGACCCCACCTAGGATATTCCCTGCTTGATAAGCAGCACAACCAAAAGCGACCGCACCGAATATAAACCATTTCAGAGCACTACGGCCACCATATTTTTGAGCGAGGATTTGTCCTAGGCTTTGACCAGAAGCAATCGTGACCCTAGCTGCTGCTTCTTGTAAAAATATCGTCGCAATCGTGGAAAAAAGCAATGCCCATAGCAAACTTAAACCATAGCTTGCCCCCGCCTTGGAAGCGGTAAAAACGGTCCCTGGGCCGATGAATGCCGCAGAGATAATCGACCAGAATAGAATACTAGACAGTCCTTTTTTTAAGGTAAGTCGTTTAGGCATAATTCAAAATTTAGACGCCCGTTTGTAGGGGCTGTTGCAATGCAACAGCCCCTACAAACGGGCGTCTAAATTAATCATTTTTAAACATCAAACACTCCCAAGGCTTGTTCAATATCTTTTTTCAATAAATCAAAATCCTCTAAGCCAACATAAAAACGAACAATGTAATGTGTGCTGCCCTTCCGTATCACCTCCGCTGGTATCGCCAAGGATTCATGACCGCCCCAAGAAACGGCGAGCAAAAAATAGCGCAGACGGTCACAAAAAGCATCTACCCTATCACGGTTTTCTGTGTCAAATTCGATGGAAAACAAGCTCATTGGAAAGCGCATTTGCCGCTGCCCCAATTCGTACTGTTCGTGGCTTTCTAAAAAAGGATAATATATTTTCTTTACTATTTTTTTTGTCCCTAGGAATTTGACCAGTTGTTGAGTTGTTGCTCCGCTTTGACGAATACGTATTGGCAAGGTTCTCAAACCTCGCATCAATAGCCAAGCGTCCATTGGTCCAAGGATATTCCCAAAAAGCATCATCCCTTTTTCAAAAATAAGATTGATCAACTCCTTGCGGCCGCAAATCACACCTGCCACTACATCGCTGTGTCCTCCTATGTATTTTGTAGCCGAATGAAAGGATAAATCTATACCAAATTCATGAGGGCGCTGGCCCAAAGGAGAGCAGTAGCTATTGTCTATTACCGTGAGTATGTTTCTGGCTTTCGCCAAACGGCCCACCGCTTCCAAATCCTGCAAATCAAAAACCAAGGAAGTAGGGCTTTCTAAGAAAATCATCTTGGTATTTTGCTGTAAAGCCGCTTCAATATTTCCAAACTCTGTACCATCCACATAGCTTACCTCCACACCAAATTTCGGTAAGAAATCATCCATTAGTCGCTTTGCCCAAGTATAGCAATTCTCCACCGCTACGATATGGTCGCCCGATTGTACAAAGGGTAAAACACAGTTGGTAATCGCTGCCGCTCCGCTACCTAGTAAGATACAATCTTCTGTCCCTTCGAGTGCCGCTATCTTTTGAGCCAGCATCGTTACCGTCGGATTGTTCCCTCTAGTGTAAAGATGGTGCCCCCGTTCATTTTCAAAAGAAGCCTTTAAATCGGCTACAGAATCAAAGGCAAAATTACTCGTTTGTATAATCGGTGGCGCAATAGCATTGAAGTATTGATGTCGTTCTTCACCTAGGTGATTGATAATATCAGAGTTATCCATTTTTAAAATAAAATTAAAAAAAATTAAGATTTAGAAATCCACTTTGCCTTTTAGAGGAGTATATGAAGATAGAAATCTAAAAAATTCAATTCATT
>JAHDBO010000030.1 GCA_020630355.1 Saprospiraceae bacterium | reverse complement strand
TTCAGAAGTTTCCCAGTATCGGGGATAAAACTGTAGACAATCCCTTCTCTTTAAATAGGAACAGGCTCCTTGGTTTCCCAAGGAGCCTGTTCCCGTTTTAGGTGTTTTTTAAATTTAGGGGTTTAGACATTAATTGGCATCTATCCGTGATTATTCTGAATGATTTTGCATGTGGGCCTGCCTGGAACAAGCAGGTTTTTTAAACCTAGCAACTCCAAGAGTTCGGCGCCATTCAAAATTTTTCATTCAGAATTAAGTTATTACTTAAGTCCCTTATTTCGTTTATTTTTCTTTTTAGTATCGTCTAAATAAGCCTTAGCGGAAGGTTTTTGTAAAAGTGTGTATAAGATTTCTTTGGCTCTGAATAGTTGCGCTTTTACTGTTCCTAAAGGAATGTCTAATTCTTTGGCTATCTCTTCGTAGCTCAACTCTTCAAAAAACCGTAGCTCAATCATCAAACGATACTTATGGTTGAGCTTGCTCAAAACATGACGCATCAACTTCACTTTTTGCGAACGGATAAAGGTCTCTTCTGGGTCAAGTGTATTAGAAGGTATCACTTGTGTGAAATTGGTATTGCTCTCGCTATCCATTGTATCATCTATCGAAAGTAAGTGTAGTTTTTTCTTACGGATGGTATCAATGCAATTATTGATAGCAATTTTAAACAACCAAGTACTAAAAGCGTAGCGTGGTTCGTAGCTTGGCAGCTTTCGAAAAGCCTTGCCAAATGCTTCGAGGGTCAAATCCTCTGCGTCATCCCGATTATTGACCATTTTGAGCATCATGTGGAAAATAGAACTGCGATACCTATCCATCAAGACAGCGTAAGCCTGCTGATCACCGCCTATGGCTTTCAGTACTTGGTCATAATCTTCTTCTGCTCTAGGAGATAAGTTCGCTTTATTCACTTCCATCTATTCGTTGGACCTTTCAATAAATCTGGTATAAAAATAAGATAATAAAAAACAAATAAAGCATCCAAAAGCAATACATATCCTAGTAAATCTTCTTGAGATAGCTTTTTTAGAATCTTTTTATAAAAAAAGAACTTTATCAGAGATATTACCAACAACAAAAATAACACCATTTTTGATTGATAACCAACACACAGCAATCCAAGCCCCAGTACATAAAAGCCAAAATGCGATAAAGATAGCCCTCCGAGCATCATTTGATGCTGCCATTTGTAGTGAACTCCTGTTGTCAAATGTCTTGTCTTTTGCCTGTAATAGCCCCTCAACGTCTTTTTGGGTTCCGAGTACACAAAACTGTCTTTAACTAGGCAAATCACTGTATTCTCTTTATTTGCAACCGCATTGACCAATAAATCATCATCGCCAGAGGCGATATGTTCGTGCCTACTAAAACCGTCCACTCTTTTAAAGTGTTCCTTTTGGTATAAAATATTCCGTCCAACGCCCATATAAGGCTGCCCGACCAAAGCAAAGCCCATATACTGAATCGCTGTATAAACCGCTTCAAAACGAATAAAGCGATTCAACCATCCACCCATTTTACGATAAGGACTGAAACCTAATACCATTTCTTTTTTACCAGATTTAGAGCTCACCATAGATTTCACCCACTGGTTGGATGCAGGTATACAGTCTGCATCCGTTAATAATAAAAGCTCATATTTAGCGGCCTCGATACCTTTGGACAGTGGATATTTTTTCCCTACACGGCTACCTTTTTCTTCCTCTGTGATGCTTAGGCATTTAAAATATGCATACTGATGGGCGAGTTTTTTTACCAATTTAGAAGTCCCATCTTCAGAACCATCATCCACTAACAATACTTCAAAAAGAGGGTAATCTTGCTCTAGGATTTTTGGTAGAAATGAAGATAGGTTGACAAACTCATCTTTAGCGCAAACAATAATGGAAACAGGAGGGCAATTAGTCTGCGGTAAGACTTTGGGATTTAAAAAAGCCAATTTCCCGAAAGGGATTGACCAATAAAAGAGATGTAAGACGCAAATTCCTACAAAACACCAAAACAAAATAACGACTATCATATCGAAGAGTGCTTTTCTTCTATAGATTGCCGAAAACGCTTCAGTATTTTGCGCATCGCTCGCTCTATTTCCTGATAGCTCATTGCCTCAGTACTCGTATATATCACCATGAAGGCGAACTTTCGATTATCGCCTTCTAGTGCCTTGTACAAATCGGCTTTGTTCAATCGATAAGCCTCCCTTATGCGACGGCGCAACCAATTTCGGTGGACAGCCTTTTTAAATTTACGTTTGGGTACAGACAAAGAAAAGAGAACAGGATAATCATTGTCATCCTGTTCTCTTTCTATCCAAAGCAACCTCAAGGGATAAGCCTTAACGGTTTCGTTTTTGGAAAATATGTTTTGAATGAGCTTTCGGCTCTTGAGACGTTCTTCTTTTTTAAAAGTGTTTCTAGTGGTATTCATGCCTTACACAACTTTAGCAGTTTGTAAGCTATAGAATGCCAAGAGTCAACCTTTAGCAATCAATACGCCTACTTCAGTCTGCTCTCGTCAGATACTGTCAATTTTTTACGACCTTTCGCTCTTCTACGAGCCAACAATTTACGACCATTTTTGGTCTCCATTCTTGATCTGAAGCCGTGTTTATTTTTTCTTTTACGTCTCGATGGTTGATATGTACGTTTCATTTTCTACGCTTTTCGAATATTAGCTCAATACAATCTTTCAAAAGTGGCTGCGAAGGTACATTCTTTCTCAAAAAGAACCTAATCTCGCAGAAAAAATAATTGATAATTGGTGAGTGATGAGTGATTTTTCTATTAGTTTTTAAAAAATCACTCATCCCCCGTCGCTCATCATCTATAAATTATCCATTCATGGAAATCAAAAACTCTTCATTGCTGATAGTTCCCTTCATTTGGTTGCGCAAGAAGTTCATTGCTTCATCTGGCTTCATATCCGCCAAGTGATTGCGCAAGATGAACATCCGCTGCAAGGTATCCTTATCCAACAATAGGTCATCTCGACGTGTACTAGACTTAGTTAAGTCGATGGCTGGGTACATTCGCTTGTTCGCCAAAGAGCGATCCAACTGCAGTTCCATGTTACCCGTACCTTTGAACTCTTCAAAGATAACACCGTCCATCTTAGACCCCGTATCAATCAATGCCGTAGCTAAAATAGTCAAAGAACCACCGTGTTCGATATTTCTCGCTGCTCCGAAGAACTGCTTCGGCTTGTGCAGTGCATTTGCCTCCACACCACCAGATAAGACCTTACCACTTGCAGGAGCCACCGTATTATAAGCTCTTGCCAGACGAGTGATAGAATCCAAAAGCACCACTACGTCGTGCCCAGATTCGACCAAACGCTTAGCTTTTTCAAGCACGACACCTGCCACCCTTACGTGGTTATCAGCTGGTTCGTCAAAAGTAGAAGCAATCACTTCGGCTTTTACAGAACGCTTCATATCTGTCACCTCTTCAGGACGCTCATCCACTAATAAGATAATCAAATAACATTCTGGGTGATTCTTCGCTATGGCATTAGCCACGTCTTTCAACAAGAACGTCTTACCTGTTTTTGGCTGTGCCACTATCAACCCACGCTGCCCTTTACCGATAGGTGTGAACAAGTCAATCATACGATTGCCCATGTCTTTACCTGTCGGAGAAGAAGCTAGGTTGAATTTTTCTGTCGGGAATAAAGGCGTCAAATAATCAAAGGGTACTCTATCCCTCAATTCATCAGGATTCAGACCATTGATTTTGGACACGCGCAATAGGGCGAAATATTTCTCTCCTTCTTTTGGAGGGCGGATAAATCCTTTGACGGTATCCCCTGTTCTCAAACCAAATAATTTGATTTGTGAAGGAGACACATAAATATCATCAGGAGAGGTTAGGTAATTATAGTCTGCTGAACGCAAGAACCCATAGCCGTCTGGCATCATTTCTAATACACCCTCACCTTCTACGATACCATCCAGCTCCACATTGAAGCGAGATTTTTTGGTATCATTATCTCTATCTCGGCTGCGACTATCTCGATTGTCCCTATCATTACGATTGTCCCTATCATTACGGTTATCCCTACGATTTCGATTATCTCTATCTCTAGGATTTCTATCCCTGCGCTCATAACGCTGCTCCCTAGAAGGCTGTTCCGCCTCTTCTTCTTTTGGCTCTTCTTTAACCCTTTCCTCTTTCTGAACCTTTTCTGCTTCTACCTTTTTGGGCGTCTGGGCATCCGCTTCCTCTTTCTTGCTAGTGCGACGTTTACGTGTATCAGGCTCTTCCTTAGCTTCGTCTGTCTCTTCCTGTTTACGGCGGCTGCTCACCCTGCGCTTGGGGCGTTTAATCTCTTCCTCTGTAGGCACTGCCTCTTTGACAAGTTCCTTGTTTTCTTTAGCAGCTAGGGCTTGTTCGTCTAAGATTTTATAAATCAATTCTTGTTTATTTAATCGCTTATAGCTTTTGAGCTGTAATCTTTCAGCGATGTCTTTAAGTTCAGGAACAAGCATTTCCTGCAATTGCAAAATATCGTACATTATAAATGTGTGTTTAAAAAACTGTTTGATTTTCTTTTAAGAAAGGTCTTTAAATAAGAAATGAAAATTTTGTGGGGATGTTCCCATTACTTTTATGGGATTTGAAATGGTTGAAGTATATAAAAATAATCACCACATCGATTTGAAGCATTTTTTGCTAGCAATCTAATGTTGTTTGTTTTAAAAACTTAGTTTGAAAAGAATGTGCCAGACAAACTTGTCCATTTAGTTTAGAATACTTCCTTATGACATGAAACACCAATATTTTTTTGGTGTAAAACCCGACCCAGTGAAATTATACTTGTGTAAATTAAAATGAGGTGGAAAAGGAAGGATGGTTTAGAAAAAATAGCTTTCTCTCTCGATTGCGAAAATAAGTCTAATTTTTCAATTCATATAGTATCTTTGCCAAAATTGCAGAAATTTCTTTGCTATGTCAAGTTAGAAAAGCAATTTCACCATTTTAAAGGAACAAATAAGAACCTTTTTAACGTTAGGCTTTCATAAAATTGAATATTCCATCAAAATTGAATGTTTGAACCCCGTTTTGCAACGTGTGTCAATCATGCAACGTTCACTATATCAACCATTATGTTACAGGTCAATTTTATTAAAAACAATCTCGAAAGAGTACAGGCTAGTCTTCAAAAAAGAAATTTTAAAAATACCGACATCCTAGAAGAAACTATCAAACTGGACGAGCTTAAAAGAAGCACCCAGACTTCTATGAACGAAAAACAAGAAGCTATCAACAAAGCTTCTAAAGAAATTGGAGGCTTGTTCAAGCAGGGCAAGAAGGAAGAAGCGGAAGGACTGAGAGCCAATGTAGCGACACTAAAAGAAGAATTAAACAATCTGAAGGTTAGCTTCGAAGAAGTAAGCGGAAAACTGACAGGACTCCTGTATGAAATCCCTAATGCGGCTCACGCCAGTGTGCCAGAAGGTAGTACAGACGAAGACAATGAAGTATTCCAAGCTTGGGACGCCAATATGCCTGATTTAGCCACCTCAAAGTTGCCGCACTGGGAGCTGGCAAAAAAATACGATTTAATCGACTTTGAGCTAGGTGCTAAAATCACTGGCGCTGGCTTCCCTGTTTACAAAGGGAAAGGAGCAAAGCTCCAGCGTGCCCTAATCAACTTCTTCTTGGATGAAGCGGACAAGTCTGGCTATGCTGAATTTTTACCGCCGCACATGGTCAATGAAGCCAGTGCAATTGGTACTGGACAACTCCCTGATAAAGATGGGCAAATGTACCACGATGCACAGGATGACTTGTATTTGATTCCAACCGCTGAAGTACCTATCACCAATATATATAGAGATGTTATTTTAAAAGAGGAAGACTTCTCTATTAAAATGTGTGGTTATACGCCCTGTTTCCGAAGAGAAGCGGGCTCTTATGGTGCGCACGTAAGAGGACTGAACCGTTTGCATCAATTTGACAAAGTTGAGATTGTACGTATCGAACATCCAGAGCGTTCTTATGCCGCACTGGACGAAATGCTCGACCACGTCCGTGGGCTACTGGCAAAATTAGAACTGCCTTATCGAATCTTGCGCCTCTGTGGCGGTGACTTGAGTTTTGCCTCTGCCTTGACTTTTGACTTTGAGGTGTTCTCTGCCGCACAAGAAAGATGGCTAGAAGTCAGCTCTGTTTCTAATTTTGAAACATTCCAGAGCAACCGCCTGAAGTTGCGCTACAACGATGCTAATAAAAAGAAGCACCTAGCACATACGCTCAACGGCAGTGCATTGGCCTTGCCTCGCATCGTAGCCGCCTTATTGGAAAACAACCAGACAGGGGACGGCATCAATATCCCTAAGGTACTCTGGAAATACACAGGCTTCGAGAAAATCTAAAGATGTGGAGGATGTAGAGGATGTGAAAAATAATATTCCCATTGCCGAAAGGCAAATAAATCTTCACATCCTCTTCTCTTCTGTTTCTCATACAAGCTCTTTTTTGTAACTTTATTATTAGTGCTGGTCAAAAAATAACTTCCCGATTAGGATTTTGGCGAATAGCTTGAAAAAACTCATTATCAATCATTTTTCCTTTGCCAAGGGCATCCCTTTGGGGCACTATTGCGCCAAAAATCGTTAAATTATTTTTTGACGGTTTCTTAGAACTTTTTTTAGAATAAATTAGCGTCTAATTTTAAGCTTTGCGGGAAACAAATTTCATCAATCAAAACAAGAAGAAGTGGGTCGAACTCGAAACCACTTTGAAAAGAGAATACAAAGACCCCGACAAGGTTAAAAACCTTTTTGTCCAAGTTACGGACGACCTGTCCTATTCCCGTACTTTTTACCCCAATCGCTCTGTTCGGGTCTACCTCAATAGCCTTGCACAACAGGTTTATTATAGCATTTACCGAAATAAAAGAACTGGTGGCAATCGCCTTTTGGATTTTTGGACGGATGAACTCCCCTACCTCGTTTATCAATCGAAAGGGGCTTTTTTGCTTTCTTTCGGGCTCTTTCTTTTTGCCTTCTTGATAGGTGCGCTTTCCTGTGCTATGGATATAGAATTTCCTCGTATCATCCTAGGAGATGATTATGTGGATATGACAATGGAAAATATCGAATCGGGCGACCCCATGGCGGTTTATAAGCAGCGAGGAGAATTTGACATGTCCTTAGGCATTACCATCAACAATATGCTGGTCGCTTTCCGAACTTTCGTCCTAGGGGTTTTCTTTGCGATAGGTACGGTAGGCATTATGATTTACAATGGCATTATGGTAGGTGCTTTCCAGTATTTTTTCTACGAAAAAGGCGTTTTCTGGGAATCCTTCTTGACAATTTGGACGCACGGAACACTCGAAATATCCGCCATCATCATCGCTGGTGCTGCTGGACTGACAATGGGCTCTGGCCTGGTCTTTCCCGGCACATACTCAAGGATGCAATCCTTTTTGGTGTCTGCCCGAAGAGGCTTGAAAATCATGGTCGGCATCGCCCCAATTATCGTATTAGCAGGTTTTATAGAAGGCTACCTCACCCGCTACACCGAAACGCCTGATGTGATTCGTTTTGCTTTTATTATTTGTTGCTTGTTATTTGTCTTGGGCTATTTCGTCTGGTATCCATTTTTTTACAAAAAAAGAACGGGGTTCAGAACAGCAAAGAACAAACATAAACTTGCAGCTACTCGCAACTATAAACTAGAGTTTGGAACGATAAAAACGACGGATAAATTCTTTACGGACACCTTTGTGCTTTATCGTCGGCACTTAGGCGATATTCTCAAAATCGCAACTCTTGTTGCCACTATCGCTGCTACTGTTGCTTATTTCTCTTATGGGGAAAGTCTTCCCGAATATTTTCAATTCCCCTCCCATCCGATGGTATTCTTTGGAGATACGAGCACCTACATTGGGCAGTTCTTCAGCTTTGACCAACATATCATCTTCTATCCTATTTTGACAATTCTATTTGGGGCAATGGCTTACTTTTCCCTTGGTTGGATTGGTGAAGAAATGAATCAAAAAAGCACAAAAGAAACTACCGTTCAATTATTGGGCGTTACTTTTTCCTTGGGTCTATTACTAGCTTGTTTTTTGACGGACGCTAGTCCTAGCATTTTGGTTTTCCTAGGGTTCTTAATTTTGACCTTATGGCTACCCGTTTTTTATTTTGAGCAAAAAAATCCCTTTTCCGCCCTAGGTCGGAGCTTTAGCCTGCTTTCTGGGCAGTTCGGTACCTGGCTGACCTTCAACTTCATCGTGTGGCTGATTAGTCTTCTATTCTTTGGGTTGATATTCTCTCCATTTTTTTATTTTTATTTTGAAATAGTGAGTTGGAATTTTCAATTAGATGAAGAAAGCGCCCAAGTTTTCCTAGTAGTCCTACTTACTTTTACTGTATTTTTAAGTATCGGATTAATTCTACCCTTGTATTATTTCGGAGGGGTACTTTTATATGATTCTTTATTAGAAATAAAAGAAGCTAAAAATTTATTGGCACAAATAAGCTTAATCGGTGAGAGTCGGAAAATTAGAGGATTAGAAAAAGAATAAACTTGAATTTCAAACTGTTAAATATCATTTTTTTGATGCTGTTTGCTACTGGGATAATGGCCCAAGACAGCAACAAGGCATCCTATCTACAATCTAGTTTGCGTGAAAACGCCATCGAACAGCAAAAGTGGGAATCTGCTATACAAGACTTGGATTATTCAGGAAAGCCCCTTTCAAAAAACAAGGATAAAAAAGCAAAAGAAAATCGTCGAGACTATGACAGTTGGGACCGGTCGAGTGGTGGTTCGAGTGCTGGCGCTTTGGGAGGCAGCATGGCAAAAATACTACTCATCTCAACCATTGCAGTGCTTGTTTTGGTGCTTTTATACAATATGTCAGGGGTACAGTTGAATTTTGGTGGCAATAGAAAAATCAATAACCCAGGAACCATCAACCTACGAGAAGTAGAAGAAAACCTCTTGGAATCAGAACTAGACAAATTGACACGGCAGGCCATCGAAAGCGGTAATTACGCGCTAGCTATCCGTTTATATTTCCTGCAAAGCATCAAAGACTTATCCATTAAAAAAGCCATCCGTTGGAAAAAAGACAAAACTAACCGAGATTATCTGAGAGAAATGAAAGCACATCCTTTAGCCAGTAATTTTAGGGAGTTGAGTCTGGTTTTTGACAGGGTTTGGTATGGACAAAAGCCTATTGACAAAGCACATTTTGAGGTTTTGCAGCCACAATTCCAGCGTTTCCTTAAAGCCATTCAAAAGAGCTAAAAACCTTCTACCGATTCCACCAAAAAAAAACCATCATCTCCTTGTTTTTGATACAAAGGCATCACGACAAGGCAATCTTTGGGTGCTAGGATTTCCCCGTTTTTATCCGTCGCCAAAAGTTCCCCCTCCACCACTCTTTGAAAATTGGAATAATTCGGTTTCATCACGAATCCATCACTTGGTTTCACCCCATGACAATAAAACAACTCCGACACCTTAGGCAATGACTTAGAATACTCAATTAAGATTTTATCATGCCGGTTTTCGACATCTTCCGCCCGTACACAGCCTATTGTGCGCATACAATTGGTCAGAGCAGCAATCGCTCTTTTGACCGATAAATCTTCATAGTGTTGTCCTGACTCAAAACAAACCGCCACCGTATCAACACCAAGGTTCTTGGTATTAAAATAGTGCAAGCTAGTGCCCCTTATGCCTTTCAACATCCCTCTAATCACAGGAGCATGCAGCTCAATAGCAATCGTCAAGCTGCGTTCATCATCCGTAGGGATAGAAAAAATACCTCCAAAAGCCGTCGTTGTATGCAAATCCAGTACAATGACCTTTTGGGGTTGGTAATCCTTTATTTCTTGGTGAATAATGGCGAGGTTCTCCCTAATTTCTTTGTCTTCTGAATCTAGCATTTCATCAGAGGTCGCCCCTAGGATACGCGCGACGTTTTCTGGTGTCCACTGCCGATTTAAATCTTTATCAATAAAGCGTTTGCCTGCTTTAATGGCAGCCAAGTTTCCTCTCAAACCAACCAATCGCCCTTTGAATTTGAAATCAGGATTGGTAGTGGGTTCTCGTTCCAACATACCAAACATACTTTCAAGCGCCTTTACACCCGCTAATTCATTACCGTGCATCCCACCAAAGCATATCAAAAGCGGTCCTTTCTCTTCTCCTTGGTAGCTTCCAATGACACGTTGGATAGTATTTTTTAACGACATAGTTATAATTTGGGCAAGATGCTTCGGGAATGCAAAACTAAGAAAAGGTCTATAATAAAAAGACTTTAGATTTTAGCATTTAGATATTAGATTAAAAACCATCACTTTATAATTTTTCAGCAACTCCATTTAGAATAATGTCTAAAAAACACGTCGTCCTTGGTCATTTACTAATCCTTATTGAGTTGTTGAGTTGTTGAGTATTCCTTCTTCTCAACAAGTCATCGCCTCAGCGAACAAACTAGAACCATTCAACAAGGATTACATCAGCACTTCTTATACCATTACGTTTTTACGATAATAAGCTTTCTTTTCTAAAGATGGAAGTTGGATTTTAATAAAAATAAGCTTTCTTTTGTTTTCTTATGAAAGAGATGAGCAATAGTGAAAAATTATCTTTACTGGAGGAAGAACTAAAACCGTATAAAGAAGTTTTAGGAAAAGCCTCCGATGCCATCACCAATGAAGGTGTGTCCAATTATCCCATTTTTGTCGTCCATCAGCATCAAGTTGATATTGGTATTCCCATTATTGAAAAAGAGAAAATCAATGGGCAATGGAGTATCAATGCTTCTTCTTTAGAGGAGTTCGTCACTAAGAATATTGTTCGGATAGAACGCATAGAAACTTTTAAAGATGTGTTCAAGCCCCCCTCTCAACATCTCTGCTTGTTTGTTTTAAGCGAAATTGGTGCAACATTTATTTTCATGCAGCGTACACTATAAATGCAACGACTTTACTGGTCAGATTCTCTGATATTACAGTGTCTCTTTCTGAATCCTTTCAATTGACGCACTGCCTCGGAGTCATGGCTGAATTCCGTCTTGCTTATTTTTCGAGTATTATTACTCCTAATCGTTTTTTAGTCCCCCCGACTAGAAACCAAACGAATGTATAATTTGCATCAAATAAAGCATATTAAACCTACTTTAATGCGTATTGAATCATTCAATAAAGTGCTATTGATTGAGGATAATCCAGGGGATGCCCGCCTCGTGGAATTATTGCTCAAAGAATCCGACTTACTCGAATGTGAGATTATAAATAAAACGACTTTAAAAGAAGGGATTCTTGCTATTGAACAAGAAGATTTCGACGTGATATTGCTAGACCTAAGCCTCCCCGATTCTAGGGGATTCCCTACGCTTGAAAAACTAGTCAACCGATTTCCCGACCAAAACATCATCGTCCTAACAGGTTTTTCTGATAAAAAAATGGGATTGAACGCCGTGCGTGCTGGTGCTCAAGATTACTTAGTAAAAGGCGCTTTTGACGCAAACAGCCTAGCAAAATCCCTTAGATATTCCATAGAAAGAAGCAAGGTCATCAAGCGCTTGGAAGAGGCGCAACGCTTAGCACATATCGGAAATTGGGAATTTTACCCTAGCAATAAAGAATTCGTTGCCTCTGATGAAGTGTACCGCATTTTTGGTTACCCTCCTAGGGAGAACACTTTTATCTATGAGCATTTTGCCAATCCTAATTCTCACCTAAACATCATTCACCAAGTACACGAAGACACCCTTTCCAATGGCAACTATCAAGGAGAGCACGAAGTCTTGCAAAGAGATGGAGAGCAGTTATACGTCTCTATTCAAACCAAAGTCTCTAAAGATAATAAAGGGCAGGCTCGTTCTATAAGTGGCATCATTCAAGATATTACAGAGAAGAAAAAAGCGGATGAAATCCGCAAAATGCAAGAGAGCGATAAAATGAAACGGGAATTTCTTGCCCGTATCAGTCACGATATGCGGACTCCTATGACAGCCGTTATCGGCTTCAGTTCTTTATTCCCCGAAATGAACCTGAATGAAGAACAAAAAGGCTATATCAAATCTATCAAACAAACATCGGAAGACCTCCTAGGAATCATCAATGATATATTGGACTTCTCGATGCTGGAGAGCGGTGACATTAAGTTTGCAAAAGAGCCTTTTGATTTCCATGAACTGATGGCGAATCTATTCAATGTGGTCTATTACCGCTTGCCCGAAAAAAGGTTAGAATTTGAAACTTCTATCAATGAGAACATTCCTCGCTATTTGATTGGTGACCGCACAAGGCTCAATCAAATATTGATCAATTTAACAGGCAATGCCGCTAAGTTTACAGAACAAGGTTCTATCAAGATTTCTGTTGATTTGTTGCCCTCCTCGGATAATGGGGTTCATTTGAAATTTTCAGTAGCAGATACCGGTATCGGTATCCCTGCGGATAAACTGGATAGCATTTTTGGGGCATTTGCAAGAGTAGAGACGAAAGGAATGCTTTTTGAGGGAACAGGATTAGGGCTATCCATCGTCAAACACCTAGTCGAAAAACAAGGTGGTAAGGTTGGTGTAGAGAGTGAGCTAGGCGTTGGGTCTACTTTTTATTTTGATTTAAAATTCAAAGTAGATGATGTTTCTGCTAGAGCTTCGAGTATAGAATCAATAGATGCACCACCTAGGTTCCTAGATATCGATAGAAAAGATTTAAGCGTTTTACTAGTAGAAGACAACAACCTCATTCAAATTGTAGCCAAACGCTATATACAAAAGCATTTATCTGAAGTCCAGCTCAATGTTGTTGAAAATGGGGAAGAAGCTATTAAAGCATTAAGGCAAAACGAATATGACATTGTATTGATGGATTTGCAAATGCCCGTGATGAACGGATACGAAGCAACGGCTTACATTAGAACGCAGATGGATGTCCGAGACGATCTACCGATATTAGCCGTTACAGCTGATGCCCCCGCTATTGAAAAAGATAAGAGTTTCTTAGAACATGGCTTCAATGATGTGGTATCGAAACCATTCAAAGGATATGAATTGTTTGAAAAAATGTCTTTGCATTTACTTAAAAAATAACCATTTATACATAATTTTATAAATAAATTTAAAACAACCCTTATATTTCTGCATAACTTTTGATTTATTTTTATGGGCACGACCGAC
>JAHDBO010000371.1 GCA_020630355.1 Saprospiraceae bacterium | reverse complement strand
GTTATATTTGTGAGCTTAGATTTAATCTAAATAGAAATATTTTGGGCTTTAAACCCTAAAAGAAATCCTTAGAGTAAAAACTGAATTTGAATTGTCGTATTTTTGCGGCAGAATCGTTCAACAAAATACACCAAATCAATGATTTATTTAGATAATAATGCAACAACACCATGCGACCCAAGAGTCGTTGACGAGATGTTGCCCTATTTTTATCAAAAACCGGGAAATGCTGCAAGTAGAAACCACCCTTATGGTTGGCAAGCAGAAGAGGCTGTAGATTATGCGCGTGAGCAGGTCGCCCAATTGATTGGTGCAGACCCAAAAGAAATCATTTTCACTTCTGGCGCTACAGAATCTGACAACTTGGCGATTAAGGGCGTCTTCGAGATGTACCGCAGAAAAGGAAATCACATCATCACCTTAACGACTGAACACAAAGCAGTATTAGATGCTTGTAAAAAGGTGGAGAAGCTAGGTGGTGAAGTTACTTATCTTGATGTGCAAAGAGATGGTCGTGTCAGTATGGATGACTTACGTGCAGCTATTCGCCCTGACACTATTTTGATTTCAATCATGTATGCGAATAACGAAACAGGAGTTATTCAACCCATGAAAGAAATAGGCGCACTTTGTGAAGAGAAGGGTATTCTTTTCATGAGTGATATTACGCAAGCAGCTGGTAAAATCCCAGTAGATGTTAAAGAATTGGGTATACATTTAGCAGCCTTCACTGCACATAAAATGTATGGTCCAAAAGGTGTTGGTGCACTATTCGTGAACCGTAAAAAACCTCGTGTAAAAGTTACTGCTCAAATGGATGGCGGTGGACATGAGCGTGGCATGCGTTCAGGTACTTTGAATGTACCCGGCATTGTTGGCTTTGGTAAAGCAGCTGAGATTGCTAGAAAAGAAATGGCACAAGATGCGGAGCGTCTGAGCAAACTTAGAGACCGCCTTCAGCAAAAGTTCATGGACAATTTGGAAGAAGTTGTCGTGAACGGAAACGAAGAGCATAGAATGCCGCACGTAGCGAATATCTCATTCAAGCACGTAGAAGGGGAAGGTCTGATGATGACTTTCAATCAGGATATTGCCGTTTCTTCAGGTTCTGCTTGTACTTCGGCTTCTCTAGAACCGTCTTATGTGTTGAAAGCACTCGGATTAGGGGATGATTTAGCACACTCTTCTATTCGCTTCAGCTTAGGGCGATTTACGACAGAAGAAGATGTAGATGGCGCTGTTGATTTGGTTTCAAAAGGGGTAAACCACATGCGTAGCTTGAGTCCAATTTGGGAAATGTACAAAGAGGGAATCGACCTAGATGCTATCGAATGGTCTGAGCATTAAAATTAACGTTTCCCGTTTTTATTATTTTTATAAAAAAAAGAAAATCAAGATATTATGGCATATTCAGATAAAGTATTGGATCATTTCAAAAACCCTCGCAATGTAGGGACTTTGGATAAGAGCAAGAATACAGTTGGAACTGGTTTGGTTGGTGCGCCTGAATGTGGTGATGTGATGCGCCTTCAAATCGAAGTGGACGATGATTCTGGAATGATTAAAGATGCAAAGTTCAAGACTTTCGGTTGTGGCTCTGCTATCGCTTCTTCTTCTTTGGCTACGGAGTGGTTAAAAGGAAAAACAATTGATGAGGCATTGGCTATCGACAATATGGATATTGTGGAGGAATTGGCTTTGCCACCTGTAAAAATCCACTGTTCTGTATTGGCGGAAGATGCTATTAAAGGTGCTATTAAAGATTACAAAGAGAAAAATGGAATGCCTATCGACGAGGCATTATTCTCTAGTCATCATTAAAAATTAATTCTATGTTATTCGTATCAGATAATGCCCGCGATAAAATCAAAAGCATTAAGACGACAGAAGGCTTAGCAGATGATTACTTCGTGCGGGTAACAGTAACTAGCGGAGGTTGCTCTGGCTTGTCCTATCAAATGGACTTCGACAATGAAGATCAGACTAATGACCAAGTATTTGAAGATAACGATACCAAGGTCGTCACGGACTTGAAGAGTTTTTTATATCTCTGCAATACCACTTTAGATTTCTCGGGAGGCTTGAATGGAAAAGG
>JAHDBO010000370.1 GCA_020630355.1 Saprospiraceae bacterium | reverse complement strand
ATAAGTTTGAATATTTATTGCCAGTTGCGAACGCTAAAAAAGGGACGATTTCTACTCGTGATTTATATTTTGAAACGGAAAAAACAGGCGATGCCATTGTCTTCAAAGCCAATACGCCGAATGGTGCTTTCGTCCAGAAATATACTTTGAAAGGCGAGTATGGAATTGATTATGACGTTTCTTTTCAGGGTTTAGACGGTGTTTTGTCGAAAGACAAAAATGTGGTAGAACTCAACTGGGAGAACTACCTGGACAAAGTGGAATACAATACCACTTACGAGCGCAATTACTCGACCGTTTACTTCAAGGAATCTGACGATGACCCTGATAATTGTTCTTGTACAGGTGATGATACGATAGAAAAAACCAAGAAAGTCAATTGGGTGTCTCACTCGCATCAGTTCTTCAATACGACTTTGATGGCAAAAGATGGGTTCCCTGAGATGATAGCTTCCACGCAGGTATTCGATGTGGATAATGCGGATATGAAGAAAGTGACTTCTAAGCTGGCGATTCCTTTCAACCAAGGGTCAAGCGAGACTTTTGGAATGCATTTCTATATCGGGCCCAATGAGTTCGAACGTTTGCAAGCGTATGAATCGGATCTGGAAGACATCATCCCTTATGGATGGAGCATTTTCGGTACTATTAACCGATGGATAATGCGCCCATTGTTTGGCTTTTTGTCTTCGTTCATCGGAGGATTGGGGATTGTGATTTTATTGATGACTTTTATTGTGAAAGCACTTTTATATCCGCTTTCCTATAAAATGTTGTATTCACAAGCCAAGATGCAAGCTCTCAAGCCACAGATTGAGCAAATCAAGAAAAAAGTAAAAGGAGACGCCCAACAGCAGCAGATCGAAACCATGAAGCTGTATCGGGAAACGGGGACTAGTCCGCTTGGTGGATGCCTGCCTGTTGTGATACAGATGCCGATTTGGTTTGCCTTGTACCGTTTCTTCCCTGCGAGTATCGACTTTAGACAGGAGTCCTTCCTTTGGGCCAATGATTTGTCTTCATTTGACATCTTTGCTTGGTTGCCTATGGAGATTCCATTCTATGGTTCGCATTTGAGTTTGTTTACATTGTTGTGGGCAGGTACAACCGTGATTTATACCTATTACAATTCAAGACACATGGATTATTCGGCACAGCCTATGATGAAGTACATCCAGTACTTGATGCCGATTATGTTCCTGTTCTTCTTTAATAATTTTGCTGCTGGTTTGACCTGTTATCTATTCTTTAGTAACTTGTTCAACATCTTGCAGACTATCGTGACCAAGAACTATATTATAGACCAAGATAAAGTCCTAGCCGAAATCGAAGCCAATAAAAAGAAACCTAAGAAAAAAGGTGGTTTTCAGGAGCGTCTGCAAGCAGAACTCCAAAAACAACAACGTATCGCTAAAGAGCGAGATGCGAAAGGGAAAAAATGACCCATCCTGCACTTAGGTTTCAATCATTGAAAAGGGTTGATTCTAATAAGAATTGACCATTAACAGTCAACAATTAACAATTATTCTATGGCTGACATCAAAAGAATTGGCGTATTTACATCGGGCGGTGATGCCCCAGGGATGAATGCAGCGGTGCGTGCCGTCGTAAGAACTGCTACACACAAAGGCTTGCATTGCTACGGTATTTATCGAGGCTACCAAGGTATGATTGAAGGAGACATCCATCGTCTAGAAAATAATTCTGTCCGAAATATAATCCACCGAGGCGGCACCATATTGAAGACCGCCCGTAGCATGGAGTTCATGACCAAAGAAGGTCGGGCTAGAGCTTATGAATCTTTGACTTCTTATGATATAGACGGTGTTATCGCTATCGGTGGTAACGGGACGTTCACTGGGGCGAAGGTCTTCTCTGAAGAGTATAATATTCCATTTATCGGCTTGCCCGGTACGATTGATAATGACCTCTATGGAACGGATTTTACGATTGGTTTTGATACGTCTGTGAATACAGCTATAGAAGCGGTTGATAAAATTCGGGACACGGCGGATTCGCACAGCCGCCTGTTTTTCATTGAAGTGATGGGGCGACATTCAGGCTACATTGCTTTGTATACAGGCATTGGAAGTGGTGCTTCTGG
>JAHDBO010000369.1 GCA_020630355.1 Saprospiraceae bacterium | reverse complement strand
TATACAACAAAAATATACCCTTTTTGGATGCTAAAAGGTAACAAAAGTTACCAAGCTCTATTCTTTAAGGAATGAGGAAGAAATAAATGTACAGAATTTGAGTAAACAGTTTTGGAGGCTAACAAGGCAAAAAATGCAGGCATAGCCGTAGCTACGACGAAATTTTTTAACGCTGTTAGCATTCAAAAATGATGCTCAAAAATGAGCATTTGTTTCTTACTCATTCCTAAGCACCTTCATCGGGTGATAATGCCGTACCGCTTCTTTTTTGACTTGCTCCCAATCCAGAGTCATGGCTTTGAGCTTTTGATTGACAAAGAGCGGCATCTGGTCGGTGTAGTGCGGACTATCAGGCTTGGCAGATGCCCCGTAAACATTCGAGGACTCTATTTTGACGCCGTCCTTCGTAAAGCGCACCATCTGGATATAAGTATCGCCTGCCACTGCCTTGAGTTGACCGTTTTCTAGCCTTATACTATATATCGCTGCTAGGACATCAGGACCACCAGCCATGGGCTGATTGACCTTGCCACGGATATGTCGCTGTACCATCCAAAGCGGTGGGTCGAGCTGACCGTGGTCTTTGATAATCGACTTGCTGGCACGGCGTACTGCTTCAACCGCTTCGGCTTCTGTAATCTTTCCGCCCCGTTTTAAAGTATTCCCTTTTATTTCTAATAAAGAATAAATCGAATATAAGTAAAAGGCCGTGTTTTTGTTCTGCAAATCCGTTTTCCTATCCCAAGTATTCAATAGGCGAATCCCATTCGCAATATCTGGGTGTTTGGAAGCATCTAGTTGTAGCAGCAGTTCCAGATTCCTCATATCGACAGTACGCAGTTTTTGCGGATAAGTATTATCGTATTTTATGGTTTTGAAATCCTCCCAAGAGACTTTGTCGTAGCCTTCCATTAGTTCCATAAAACGCAAACTGCGGTTGTTTTCTACATCCGTTTCTTGGAATCCCATCGATTTGTTAAGTTGGGTTTCCTTAGGGTTTTCCGATTTTTCAGTCGAGCTAAATGGGGTATTATTGGTATTAAAAATATAGCCCGATTGCGGATTTTCTACTTGAGGCAAAGCTGAGAATGGAACAGAAACCTCAGCATCCCAAAGTGTCTTGGAAGTATTGCCAGGTAGGATTTTTTTCCAATTATAATCCCCATTTCGCTCGGGGATTTTCCCATTACTGACGTAGTAAATATTGTCCGCTTCATCCGCATAGACGATATTGGTGCAAACCAATCCCCTATCCTGCAAAGCCGCCTTGAAGCCTTCAAAATCCGTCGCTCGGTTCATTTTGTACCATTGCTCGGGCGCTTTGATTTCTAGTCCTGCCACAAATCGCCAAGCGTAGAATTTACCGCTTTTGGTCTTGAAAGTGGGGCCGTATTTACTTTCGTAAATGGTTCTTTTGATGGGAATTTTCAGAAAACCGAGTTTGAGCTTCGCCTTGTAGGTTTTTTCTTTCAAATCCAGCCATTCCCCATCAAATTTGTATTTTAAATCTTCCCTTGGGTGCATTTCCAGTTCATACACATCCGAAAAATCGGGATGATTGACCGTATGTGCCCAGCCCAAATGCTCATTGACTCCATGAAAAATCGTCATACCTCCAGGGAAAGTACCACCTAGAATATTCCAGCCCTCATCACTCCCGAGATGCGCTTCATACCACGAGTACCAACCTTCCATCGGCTGGTGCGAGTTGATTGCCAAAAAGGTTTCGCCATTGCTGGTCTTACGGGAATTCATCGCAAAAGCATTCGAGCCTTTAGGGATTTCCTCCTTGTCCATGCCGATGCGATTGCTCATAATCGCCATCAAATCATCCAATGCGCCTGTGAGTTGTGTCACGCCCATCATATAGCCCACCACCAAATCATGGGCAGTGACCTTGAAGTTTTTCTTCAGCAATAGTTCCTTGGGATGCGCTGCCGCATAGTTGTTGACACCTGCCGCATACTGCTCCAACATACGACGGACTTTCTCGCTCAGCTCACTTTCATATTTCGCTTCTACCAGCTCTCTCAAAGCCATAAATTTCACCGCAAAATCCACGGTGATACCGTCCATCCCTGCTACTTCGCCGTAGCGACCCTGCAC
>JAHDBO010000029.1 GCA_020630355.1 Saprospiraceae bacterium | reverse complement strand
ATGTCCCGAACATTATCCGAACAATGGATTTAACTTTCGACCCAACGACGAGAGGCCCCTATAATTTTGACTTGCCCGATGGAACGCCTTATTCAGCTGGTTTGGATGTGAATGGCAATCTGAGAGACCCTGAATCAAGATGGGGAGGGATCATGAGAAGTTTGCAAAGTACAGATTTCGACCAAGCGAATATCGAGTTCGTAGAAATGTGGGTGATGAGTCCATTCTTAGATGATGTAAATGGCAATCCATCTACCCTAGGAAATAATGGGCGTTTGGTTATCAACCTTGGTAATGTTTCTGAAGATATTATGCGAGATTCTAGGGCATTCTTTGAAAACTCGCTTCCAACGGAAACACAACAAACACAAACAGATACAACAAACTGGGGACGAGTACCCCGAACACCGCCTATTACACAAGCATTTGATAATGACCCAGCAGCCCGTTCTGACCAAGATGTCGGTTTGGATGGTTTGAATAATGAAGGAGAAACGAAAGTGTTTAGCAATTATGTGATGGCGATTCAAAATTCTCCCAATATCATACAAGCCGCAAAAGATAGAATCTTATCGGATGTCTCGGCGGATGATTTCCGACATTATAATGATGCTGCTTGGACAGCTAGTGATGGGGTGAAAACGAGATATGAGTTGTTTAACAACCCCGAAGATAACTCTAGGCCACCAACAGGAGGGCGAGTCGATTCTGCAACCAATATCCCTGATTCGGAGGATTTGAACAGGGATAATACACTCAACGAGTCAGAGTCTTACTTTTTGTACAATATTCCTTTAAGAAGAGACAATGGAGGAACGGGTGATGGACTACAATTGGATAGGAGATTTATCGTAGAAGAATTGCAGCCGCCAGGCACAACGGCAAAATGGTATAGAATCAAAGTGCCAATTGACCAGTTTACCAGAAAAGTTGGAGGGATACAAGACTTCCGCTCTATACGTTTTATTAGAGCTTATATGACTGGCTTTAATGAGCCTGTAACGCTTCGTTTTGCTCGTTTTCAGTTGGTGAGAAATCAATGGAGACGTTATTTCCGTCCTCTAGCAGAGGAGGAGTGTGATTTTGTAGTGGATTTTGATGTAAATGCGGTTAGTATTGAGCAAAACTCAAACAAGCAGCCCTTCCGTTATGTGATTCCTCCAGGAGTACAAAGAGAGCAGTTGGTGAATCAAGGTTTTGCCAATGCTTTACAAAACGAGTCTTCCTTGGCAATGAATGTCTGTAATCTCTGTGATGGAGAGGCAAGGGCGATATTCAAGATTCTCAATTGGGATATGCGGACTTATAAACGGCTGAAAATGTTTGTCCATGCCGAATCGCAAGACCAACTCGAACCGGGCAAGGCTAAAATGTTCATGCGGATAGGTTCTGATTTTGAACGGAACTACTACGAATACGAGATACCCCTGACGATGTCTGATCTTGCATCCATAGGTACGACCGAGGATGAGTATCGAGAGGAAGTCTGGCGTTCTGAAAATATCTTTGATTTTCCATTCGAGTTATTACAAAATGTGAAATTGGAAAGAAATAGACTAGGCGCGCCCATAGGGGATACTTATACGATTGATGACCCCGAAAGCGCTAACGGCGGAACTGTTGGGGTGCGTGGTAATCCTAACCTTGGATTGGTGAAAGGTATCATGATTGGGGTGCGCAACCCAGAAGATGACGGAGAAGATATATGCGTGGAGTTGTGGACGAATGAGCTTCGTTTGAATGGTTTGGATGAAAGAGGTGGCTTAGCTGGTCTGGCTAGAATGGATGTGAAATTGGCAGACTTTGCAAATGTAACCCTAGCAGGTAATTATACAGGTATTGGATATGGTGGATTGGAGGATAAGGTACAGCAACGCCAAAGGGAAGAAGTCATCCAATTGGATGCCAGTGCACAAGTAGAATTAGGAAAACTACTCCCAGAGAAAAGTGGAGTAAAGGTTCCGTTCTATACTTCTTATTCTAGTACGGCACGTAATCCAGAGTTCGACCCTTATGATTTGGATATTCGTTTGAAAGATAAACTGGATAATGCGACCAATCGCACACAGCGGGATTCGATAAGAGAAGCTGCTCAGGATTTTACCGAAATTCGGACTTATAGTTTCACTAATGTAAGAAAAGAACGAACCGACAATAGCCGAACCCCGATGCCATGGAATGTAGAAAACTTTAGTGTGGACTACGCCTTTTCCGAAACAAAGCATCGTGACCCATTGATAGAAAGCGATAATATCCGTTCTCACAGAGGGGGCTTGAATTATCAATATTCTACCAAAGGATACCCTATTTATCCATTCAAAAAAATGATTAAAAAGGATAAATATTTAAAATTCCTTTCCGAGTTTCATTTCAATCCAGTGCCGAGTAATATCTCTTTCAATACGGAGATAGACCGTCAATTCCAAGAAACGACTTATCGTTTCTCTGACCCCAATAATAGTACTTGGTACAATAAGCGATTTGTATGGGATAGAAATTATGGCTTGCAGTGGGATTTCACAAAGGCTTTGAAATTTAGATTTAATGCGGTCAATAATGCGGTAATCGACGAACCCGACGAACGGCAGATGATACAACGATTCGATTTGGGAGAAATCAATAACATTGACCAGTATCGTCAAGATAGTATCTGGATGGGGATTAGAGAATTGGGTCGAAACAAGAATTATCGACACAACTTGTCCTTATCTTATGATGTGCCATTTAAGAACTTCCCATTCTTGGATTTTATCAGTGTGAAAGCACAGGCGAAATCTGATTATGCTTGGTCAGCTTCTTCTTTGGATAAGTTTTCTTTGGAATTGGGGAACGTGATTCAAAACTCTCACAATCGTTCCATTAACGGAGATTTGAATTTTACAAAATTGTATAATCGTTCTAAATATCTGAAGAAAATAAATAGTCAACCAAAGCCTAAATCTAAGTCTAAAAAGAATAATAATAAGAAGACGAAGAAAGGAGATGATAAAGTTGCGGATAGCAAGGATAAGAAGAAAAAAGACAAAGAGCCGAGCATGGCAATGCGTGTTCTGTTGCGGCCTCTGATGATGTTGCGCAAAGCGAAGTTTACTTATTCAGAAGATTTCTCTAGTGTGGTACCAGGCTTTACGCCAAATGCGGAATACCTAGGTTTGAGCGAAGGTTTCAGCGAGCCAGGGTGGAACTATGTGCTTGGATTGGAGCAACCAGATAGACAATGGATGTTCGATAATCAAGACTTTATTTCACAAAGCTTGTATCTAAACCAAGAAGTGCTCAATACGGAGACTCGTAAAATGGACGGGCGTGTGACCTTGGAACCATTTAGTGACTTCAAGATTGACGTGGAAGCCAATATGAGCCGAACGAAAAATTCTTCCTTCTTCTTTAAGCGAGAATCAGCGACGGCGACAGAGTTCTCATACTTGACGCCTAGGGAGTTAGGTTCGTATTCGATAACGTATATGCCTTTGCGTACTTTGTTTAGGGCAGAAGATGCGGCGGCATTAGCCTCGATGTTCAATGAGTTTGAGGCGAATCGGGCAATTATTTCTCAACGTCTAGGAGCGGCCAATGGCGTATCGGGCGCACACCCATTGGATGGTTCGGCTTATGTGGCAGGGTATGGGCGATACCAGCAAGAGGTGTTGATTCCTGCTTTTATTGCAACTTATGCTGGGGAAGACGTCAATACGGTCGGCTTGGATTTGTTTAACTATTTACCTTATCCAAACTGGAAATTGACCTACAATGGCTTGTCCAAAATCCCGTTATTCAAAAAATGGTTCAAATCATTTACCTTGAATCACCAGTATCGTTCTACCTTGACGGCGAATAATTACAATACGGACTTGGATTATGCATTTGACGACCCGTTTGGCGTGAATAATATCAACCAAAATACGGAGAGTTATTACTCTAGATTGGAGATTCCGGCTATTGTGATTCAGGAGCAACTGTCCCCTTTAATTGGGGTGGATATGCGTTTCCAAAACGATATGACCGCTAATTTCAACTGGAAGAAGAGCCGAAATTTGAGTCTGAGCACAACGGATTACCAGTTGAGCGAGACTAAAGCAACCGAGTATGTATTCGGATTTGGTTATAAATTGAAGAACGTACAATTCGATTTCTTGAAGAGCAAGAAGAAGCGCAAGAAGAAAAAGAAAAAAGACGATGACAAAACACCAGACAGGCAACGAGGCGGCATCAATTTTGACTTAGGTCGAGGTAATGGCCAGACTAGTAATGACATGGATTTCAAGATTGATTTTTCTTGGAGAAATGATATTACCTTCAACCACTTGCTAGACCAAGATATTACCGTACCGACAAGAGGATTGAAGACAATCCGATTGACACCTTCGATTGATTATTCACTGAATAAAAACATGACGCTCCGATTATTTTACGACTATAGTCGAACCATTCCGGCCACGTCCGCATCATTCCCGATTACGACAACTCAAGCGGGGGTAACGGTCAGAATGTCGATTAACTAGGAAAGAACATTAAAAGAGGCTTCATCGCCAATAAAAAAGCCGCTTCTCATTGAGTAGGAGCGGCTTTCTTGTTTTGAGTTATCTAAGATTTAACGTATGATATTTGCTACAATAGGAAAATAACTCGTTCCTAAATCCTGCACGGATTGTGGACGTTTTTTAATTTCCCATCTAAAACCTTTTAGTTTTAAACCCTCATGGTCAGCTTTAGTCATGGGGTATAAGTTGGATTTCGGTTCTTCGTAGGAGTCGATGTACTGTACTTCATTGTTGCCAAAAATCACTTCCATACTGCTACAGACCGATTTGTTGACACCGATATAAGCTTGTTCTTCATCCAAGGCATAATAAACCGATTCTGCATTGCCTTCTACCTTCATTTTATCTAGCTCGCCTTCTTCAAACAGCGCCGTGATATTCCGACCCTTGATTTGATTGAAAAAAACTTCATCAGGAGAATTCAATATTAGAGCGTTATTCGTTAAATAAATGCGGTCAACACCTTCATTTTTTTGAATCATCCTCATGGTATCCGCTACAAATTGAGAGGTATCCGACCACATGATAGGGTTTTTATAAAAATAAAAAATAGAATCAACGCTATCATAAACCAAGGAATCACAAAGGGCTTGTAGGTCGCTTTTATAAATACGCACATCCCGATAGGCGAGCGTTACCTTGGCAGAATCCACCTCGCTGCGTTGTTTAGTGATAAGCGTATCTGCTGCCAAGTAGAGCGTATCTCCATCCATCACCGTCTGCATCAAGGGGCGACCATAAGCCTCTAGGAAATCTTTTTCTTTGTTGTATTTCGCTGCTTTCGCAAAAACGGTTAAATCCTGCACTGTATCCCGAAAAATAACATTGCCAGTAGCGAATCCATCGCCTGTCACATCGCTAAACTCTACTGTATCCGCTTCAATCGTTTGGATGGAATCGGCAATGATTACATTGCCAATTAATACAGTGGTTTTAGTATCTCCTTTGTAAAAAGATTGGTCTGCATTGACGGTCTGCCCTTCGCTGACAGCCTCGGTTCTTCCTTCTGTGGCAAAACTTTCTGTTTGCGAATCATAGATGATTTTATCTGATTTAATCGTCCTTGGTGTGTCATCTACATAAACCGCATCCCCGATTAAGTAAGTCTTTTTCTCGCTTTCATTGTAGCGAATGACCTTTGCGGTTGCTTTGCGGTCTCGTTCGGTAAATTGGGCATTACCAGTTAAAATGGTTTCTTTACGGTCTCCAAAATACTGCATTTTATCAGAGGTGGCGATTTGTTCCTTCTTTTTGAGCTGTGGGTTTTGGGTGAATTCTGCTAGGTTTTCTTGAGTGTCATAGTAGCCCGCTTCGGTATAGATTTGGATAGAATCCAAATTGATACGCGTTGGTCCTAGGAAAGTTGCTACTTTATCGACCGCCTCAAATTTTAAGGTATCTGCCCGTAATTCAAAACGTTCGTCAATTACAACGACGCTGTCCTTGAAAAAAGCAGTTTCGGTTTCTGTGTAGTAGTAGCCTCGTTTACTGGTCAGTTGGGATTGCTCATTAAGCAGCGTTCCTCCGCTGTAGTAAGCCGCAATTTTAGTTTCTAAATCATAATCTAATCGGGGCGTTAACAATTGCTGGTCTTTATTGAGCATTCGGACATCACCTGCTAGTTTTGCTTTTCGAGTGTTGCCATTATATCGAAGAGAATCAGAAAATACCTCCAAAGAATCTGGCTGTAATAATACGACCTGACCATAAGCTAGCGCTTCGTTGGTGTTTTTGTAAATGATGGCCGTATCACAGTACATCAATAGTTCTCCTTGTCTCAGCACGACATCTCCTATCAGATAATTGATTTCTTGCCCGTCTTTTACACGTCCTTCCACTTGGTCACTCCTGACTAGCTCGATGAGGCGTACTGCGCCTGTGTCTTGACTCGTGCTAGTATTGGGAATGCTAGTATTTGGTTTTGGTAGTGTTTTTTTCTTTTTGACTTTCTGCTTATTTGGCAACAGTTTAGGGAAGGAACGAGGTTTACTTGGCTGCTCTTGTGCGGATAAGAGTCCTATCGAAAATAGAAGAAAGAAGAGTATAGTGTATTTTATATTCATAATTTATTAATTATTGTAGCATATAGATTTGTGGCCGGGAGACTACAAATAATCAAAACTACAAATCCATAACGTTCATCGCAGATTTTAAAACGTTATCAACATGATAAAATTCATAAAATGTGGAGGGTGTTGCTTGATACGCTTGTTTTTTTAGTTCCAATATTGTTTTGGCGAAAGCCGTACTATCCCCTAATACGATGAGCTTGTCGGCACAAGTTGCTTGAGCAATTCCTTCCGCTCCGACAGGCGTTGTCAAGACAGAAGTGCCCCATTCTATAGACTCAATGACTTTGGTTTTGACGCCGCCGCCTCTGAAAAGAGGGGCAAGGATAAGGTCGGCTGTTTGTATGTAATCCTCAATTTTATCAACGAAACCAAGGTAGTGGACATTTTTTTGATTGCTCAATCGTATCTGTTGTGCTTCGCTCATACCACCGCCGCAAATCAAGATTTGAATGTGGTGTTTATCCACCTCCAATTGTGGATAGATATTGTCAAGGATGAAGTCGACTGCCTCGCTATTGGGAGGGTAATCCAAAGGGCCAAAGAACAAAAGAATATAATCATCTTCTTTTATAGCGTGCTTTTGCAGAATAGCCGACCTTGTTTGGAGCCGATTATTTGGTGCCGTGGTTCGAGTCAAGAAATGAGGTAGAAAGTAGCATTTTGCTGGATTGATGCCATATAATTTAGTTGCTGTTTGGATTTCATCTTTAGAAATAAAAAAAATAGCTTCGGCATGACGACAGGTGAATTTTTCTAAATAATAAACGAAGGAAGCCGTCTTTTTTCCTAGTGCTTTGAAGCGGAGGTATTCGATATTATGCTGGTACAGATAGAGCGGAATGTTTAATAGTTGGCAAGCAGGGTAGAGCACAAATCCTAGGAAAGGATGATTGCAGAAAAGTGCTTTGACGGGCTGTTTTTTTAGAAATCGATAGAAACGAATTGCTAGAAGAGGATTGATATAGTTGAGCTTCACATAATGAAAGAGTCGATGCACGTGAAGCCCTTTTTCTTTCTTATTTTCTTTGGAGGAAAGAATGATGCTGGGATACCTTTTTGCGAAAGCATGACTAATACGATAATTGACCAATTGTCCGCCACCAATAGGGGGCAAAAAAGGATAAGGCACAACGATGCCGAGTGGTAGCTTATCCTTTTTTGCTTCTGACATCTATTTTTTCTTTTTCTTCTTCTTAGAAGAATTGGAAGTTGTTCTACTACTGGTTGGTGTTGTTTTTGGTTTTAGGGCTGTTGTTTCATCTGCTAATTGGACTGGAGAAGGCAAGCCATTTTTTCTAAAGAAGAAAAATAAGCCAGCAAAGAAAATACCCAGAATAGCAATAGAACTAATCCAAGAAATTGTCTCACCAGTTTTTACAGAGCTAGGCTCGAAAACCATTTCTAGTTTTTGATTCTTGCCCGCAGGAAGCTTAGCCGCTCGAAGGATGTAATTGGCTTTTACAAAATCATCCATTTTTTCACCATTAAGATACATATTCCAACCTTTGGAAGGTGGGTAATAAACCTCCGAGAAAAGCGCAATTTGGTCGCTTTGAGCGGAGTAGCTATAACGCAAGGTGTCAGGATGGTAACTGGTCAATCGAATGCTAGCCGTGCTGTCTGCTTTGATATTGCCTAAGCCAAGTTTGTCAGCGTATCCCTTTTGGAAAACAGCGGTCGTTGCAGGGTCGATAGATGCTAGGGCGTTAAGTTCCTCATCTGCACTATTGACGGTTTTGAATGTATTGACAAACCAAGCATTGCCTAGCGCTTTTGGATTGCGGAAAGGGCGATTGGCATCTTGGATAATGTACTTGACATTCAACATGCCGAGTAGGTGCATATTAGTGTTCGGGTCGCCAAAGTACCTTTCGTTCATATCTTGCGCCAGTGCAAGTTTGGCGGCGTGATAGCCCCCAATACTCTTGTGATAGGCAGAAGCAGTAGAGTTGGTGTATGGGCTTCCTCTAAATAAATCCAAAACCCGATAATGTGGGTCTTTATCCTGTAAAATGACATCATCGACCGGTAATTTGGAATTGGAGGCTTTACTGACTGCTACCTTGTCCTCAAATTTAGAGGTCGGCAATATTCTTTTACCGACAGACCAAACATCTACAAACATCAAGGCACCGATACCTAAAACAGCGTAAGTAGCTTTGGTTTTTTGATTGAGGTACGCCCAAATCAAGGCGGCGGTAGCTAGCACAAGACCAAGAGAACGAAGTACATCCATGCGATACATAGAAGCACGGTCGGCTTTAATCGTTGATAGGATACCCTGGGGCAATCTTCCATCATTAGCACCAGAAAAATCCATCATTGAGCCACCAATTAACATCAAAATCAAAAGTCCTCCCAAGCTGCCTACAGCGTAGAGTAGCGCTTTGTTTTTTGTGGATAAAGCGATGTTTTTGTCAAAAATCCTTTGGAGTGCAAGCGCCCCTAAGATGACAAACATCAGTTGTCCCAAGCCGAGTACCATAGAAACTGCTCGGAATTTATTGTACATCGGTAGGTTGTTGAAAAGCAAATCAAAACCAATGAAGTTTTTCCCCCATGAAATGATAAAAGCAATAATCGCCGCAGCGACCAGCCACCATTTTAAGCGACCTTTCACTAGGAAAATACCTAGGACGAATAAAAACCAGACGATGGCACCAAAGTAAATCGCCACCCCAACGAAAGGTTGGTCACCCCAATAAAAAAGAGAAGCGGCTTGGCGTTTGGCACTCTTTTCGGCATCTGCTGCCGAATAGCCTTGCTGTGCGAGTTGCTGCTTGATGCCTGGTGCAATTTTTTTGTAGGTGTCCGTGTGTTCAAAAGATTGAGAAGTACCTCCTCCATTGACATTTTGAGCTAAGGTTGTTAGAGATTCGTAGATGCCATAACTCCATTGGCTTGCATAGTTTTTGTCTAGCCCGTCGCCTTTTGCTTGTTTAGAAGCCAGTTTAGAAGTACCTCGAATGGTTTCTTTGGAATACTCATAGGTAGGGAGCATTTTATTGGCATTACTAGCAAGTGCCAATAAGGACACGGCCACAATAATGGCACTCGCTTTGATGAACTCCGATAGTTCTTTTTGCCGAAAGGCATCCACTAAGAAAGCAAGACCAAGAACGGCTGCCAGAATAAGTGTGTAGTAAGTGATTTGAACGTGATTGGCAGCCAACTGTAGGACAAGGAACAAGCCAAGTAAACCGGCTCCAATGAGATATTGCTTTCTATAAATGAGAAGGATACCAGCGAAAATAGCAGGCACATAAGCGACGGCGAGCATTTTGGATAAATGTCCTGCTTCCAAAATATCCATGTTGTAGGATTGTAAACCAAATGCGAGCGCGCCGATAATCGAAATACGCCAGTCAACTTTTAGAACAATGAGTAAGAGGTAGCAGGTTAAAAAAGAAAGGAAAACCAGTACGTTGGAAGCTTTCCAGTCACGCCCTAATAAAAGTACTGTTCTAGCGTGCCTGACCACATTGCCCTCCGCTTTTGAATAGATTTGATAACTAGGCATTCCCCCGAACATGGCATTTGTCCAAAGGATAGCATCTCCTTTTTCTTTTTGATATTTTTTGATTTCTCCTTGCATACCAAGCGCTTTTTCTATATCCCCTTGTTTTAAGGTTTTATTTTGAAAGGCTTCTGGTGCGAAAAAGAGTAAACTTATTGCGAAGAAGAGGATGAGTGCCAAAATATGTGGCAAACCATTTTTGACCAATTGATGATTCATATATTCTAATTATACTGGCTAGTTACGCCAAAGATAACGAGTAGAAACGAAGTAAAAAGCGATGTTGGTTTAATATTTTGTTTTTTGAGTAATAGCCCGTATGAAAATCAGGAAGTGATTCCATAGATTAGGGATGATACCATAGTGTTGGCTAAGTATTTTGAACCTCCCCCATAGTGAGGCACGATGCTGTTGTTTGGAAATGCCTCCTACTAGGAATTCGGCTAAAATCAAACCACTTGCTGTATTCTTTTTACTGTGCTTGAGACACTGGAGCACCCATTCTATATCTGCGCTTAAATTATTGTTGATGTATTTTGGTGCAATGACTCTTCTCGGTAAAAAAGCTTGATGACAAACGACCATGCCTTTTTTTAGACTATTATAATCTAGTGTTTTGGGAAGTTTTTGGGTGCTCAGTTGGCTTCTAGTGCCTAGGTGTTTTCTGGATTGGTCAACAAATAGAACCTCGCCAAATATAATGTCGGTATCTTCCTGTACCTGTGCGACCATTTTGGAAACGGTATCTCGTTCAAAAATATGATCACCACTATTCATGAACCAGACAAAGTCACCCGTGGCTAAGTCCAGCCCTTTATTCATTGCATCATAAAGCCCCTTGTCCGGCTCGGAAAGGAAAACATCGATTTGCGATTTATATTTATCAATAATGTCTAGTGTGCCATCATTGGATTGCCCATCTATGACCAAGTATTCAATATGTGGGTAGTCTTGCTGTATTATGCTTTTTATAGTACCTTCGATTTCATCAACATTATTGTAAACAACAGTAATGATACTGATTTTGGGAAAGGAAGATAGGGCAGGTGGCATATCTGAAAATAGAATTTTGTCCGCAAGCGTTGGCTGTAAAAGTTTTATATCAATGAAGATACTTTTTATCTCTCATTATGGCGCACTTTATGGTGCAAATCGTTCTCTATTGAGCATGATGTTGGGGCTGAGAACAAAAGGAATAGAATGTGTAGTGCTTTGTAGTGAACATGGTGCTTTTACAGAACGGTTGGAACAAGAAAAAATCGAGTATAAAGTTACATCATTTTATAATTGGGCAGAGCCTTTCTTGTTTCCGAAATTTTGGCTATTGCCCTTAACTTATTTTCTAAACAGAATTAAAGTAAGGCAATTAAAAGATTTTATAGAGACTATCCAGCCAGATATTATCCATAGCAATAGTTCCGTGATTTCACTAGGGGCTTATCTTGGGGATGCTTATCAAATACCACATGTTTTTCATATTAGGGAGTTTGCAAGACTTCATTACAATTCTTGGTTTTTTCCTTTAGGAAAAAACCTTTCCTACTGGTCTGAAAAATCGGCTGCCGTCATTTATATCTCACAAAAAATCAAAGAAACACTACGTTTAAATCCTCCTCAATCCTTTGTGATATATGTTGGTGTTTTTCATCAAAACGAATTTTTATACAAGGAAAGAAAACTATTAAAGAAAGGAGAGCAGGTAACTTTTTTGACAGTTGGTTTGCTACATCCTTCCAAGCGTGTAATGGAAGCCCTTCAAGCTTTCGCAGAATTAGCTAAGCGCTATTCTAATATCAAGCTGAATATCGTAGGGGAAGGGCAACGCTTGTACACTTGGCAGTTGAAGCGGTTTGTACGCCAGCATCAATTGACAGAAAAAGTGATTTTTCACGGTTATGTGAATAATCCGAGTCCACTCTATGAATCTTCGGATGTGTTGTTGATGTGTTCAAGACACGAAGGCATGGGGCGAGTGAACGTAGAAGCGATGCGGCACGGTATGCCTGTTATTGGCTACGATTCGGGAGGTATTCCTGAATTGATAGAAGACGGATACAATGGATTTATTTATAATAATTATGAGCAACTAGTAGCGTATATGGAGTCCTTTGTCTCCAGCCCTGAAGATATAAAACGATTAGGCGAAAACGGTTTTGAACGGGCAAAAAGTCGATTTATCATAGAAGATGCGGTAGAGGCTACAGTAGCTGTTTATGAGCAAGTTTTGATAAGATAAAAATAAAGGCTATCAAATTTATTAAAAAGCAAACATGACAAATATACCTCAACTGAGTTTCTGGGAGCGTGAAAGCTTCTTTCAAAATATAGATGTCGTTGTCGTTGGTAGTGGTATAGTGGGTTTGAATGCGGCGATCCGTTTGAAGGAATTGCAGCCTAAGTGGAAGGTGGTCGTGCTCGAACGGGGGACGTTGCCGAGCGGTGCGAGTACTCGAAACGCTGGTTTTGCTTGCTTCGGGAGTTTGACCGAATTGCTGGATGATTTGGAGCAGAGTAATGCTGCCGATACTTTTGAGATAGTAGAAAAACGCTGGAGAGGGCTGCAAAAATTGCGTACACGGGTAGGCGATAAAAATCTAGAATATTGGGAATGTGGTGGCTTTGAGCTTTTTCGTGAAAACGAAGCGGAAACCTATCGTTTTTGCGAAAGCAAAATGGATTACTTTAACCACGAAATAGAACAAATAACAGGTCAGAAGAATTGCTACCAATCAGAGAGCCATCGGATAAAAGATTTTGGATTTGAAGGAATTGCGTATATTATTAATAACCGTGCAGAAGGGCAAATTCATACGGGTAAAATGATGGTGAGCCTCCTAGCAATAGCAAAAGCAAAGGGCGTTTTTATTCTTAACGGTATCGGGGTGGAAGCTTGGGAGGAAGGAGCCAATGGGGTCAGAATACAAAGTTCCCAAGGCTGGGAAATAGCGACCAATAAAATGCTGATAGCGACCAATGGATTTACTAAGAAACTATTGCCCAATTTAGATATTCAACCTGCGCGCAATCAAGTGTTGATTACAAAGCCAATCCAAAATTTGCAAGCGAAGGGGACTTTTCACTATGATCAAGGATACTATTATTTTAGAAATGTGGGGAATCGTTTGCTCCTAGGGGGCGGACGGAATCTAGACCCACAAGGAGAAACAACCGATGCTTTTGGATTTACTGATTTGATTCAAAAAGAACT
>JAHDBO010000368.1 GCA_020630355.1 Saprospiraceae bacterium | reverse complement strand
GCATTTTCAAAATTGGCATTGGCTAAAAACACATCTGTCAGGAGGCTGTGTGACAAATTGCTCCCTGAAAAATCAAGTCCCTCCCCAAAGCAGGCGCACATATCAGCATAAGGCAAATCCAATCGCTCCAAAAAAGGGAAGAGCGTTAGATTCCTTCTTGCCAGATTAATCTGCTGCCCTTCTTTGCCCACCGCATTGAGATAAACGCCCATTACCAGACCATTGTCCGTAGACAAAGTCTGCCAATCACCGCCAGCGCCCCCCGTCTCCAGAAACAAGTGATGCGCACCTATCATTTCCTCCCACTCATCTTCAGCAATCCGCTTGGACTGTAATGCCAATTGCCGCATCAAACTCGTATTGACTCTGGATGCATCCCCACCTCGGAAATCCACCTCAGGGAAAAGATGTTTCCAAATATGATATTTCAATTCTGAACGCTGTCCTTCTATCAATTCCAATCCGTAGGAAACAGAAATTCGTTCCAGCACCTTTATTTTTTTATCAAAATAATCGTTTCCCCTTTCAACTGCTTGTGCTAAGGGCAATAAGTCCAATTTAAAATCAATTCGATGCAGCTCTTCCACTGTGCCCCATTCCCACGCAACCTTATCAAAGTAACTTTCGACTTCTTTATAATAGGGTGATGTTTTTGCAGTCCATGCTATTTGGAATCCATTGCTCTTTTTATAAAGCGCCCTCAATTTCCTAGGAACTTTAACAGCATTTTTAGACTCTATTGCCACAATTTTTTCGTCTGAAAGAGGGTTGAAAAGATGTAATTCATAATCTACATCTTTTGAGATAGATAATTTATCAATCAAAATATGGATGGCATCAAGGTAGGCATTCATTGCATTGGCGCTGATTGGAAGGTTTTAAGGGAGATGAATCAAAGCTAATGGATTAAAAACAAAAAGTTTAAATAAACTTCATTTTTTCACCTTTTTGCTATTTTTTATATAAAATAAAAAGTGAATGTGCTCAAATAAACTACACAAATACAGGTCAAAGGCCCTCTTTTTTTGTTTTTTGTCCCTGTTTACAGTAAATGTTCTTGCCCAGAACACACTCATAATGGGTAAAATGAACAATGTTAATTTGGTCAATGAAATTGAGATTGTAGTCAATGAAAAATTCATCGATGGCAAGAGCAAATCTTATGCTTCCAAAATATTGGATGACAACACCTTTGCTTTTGCGGTTGATATTCGAGTGCCTCAGATAGTGAGCCTCGTTTATTCTAGGAACTATGCAGACATTTATCTGGAACCCAACGATACGCTTTACATAGAAGGGGACGCTAATTCTTTTCAATATTCCTTGCAATTCAAAGGACGCTCTGGTAAAAACAACAGCTACTACAAAAAATACAGGGAAGCGCATCCCGTCGAAAAAAATGAATTTGCCTATTCTAACTACAAATATGGTAGTTTTTGGTATCGCAATGCCCCTAAGATGGATAAGCGGATGCAAAACTCTGACCGTGACAGTTTTGTGCCATGGATGCGATTGGAGAAGGAAAAAAGGAAGCAAGATTTCGCTGCTTTTGACCAAAATGAACAAGGGCATTTCACTGAAAGCTTCCGAAATTTCATGGCGGCAGAAATAGAATACGATTGGGCTTATCATACCCTTATTTATGGTAATGTTTTCACCAAAAAACATCAACTAGAGCCCGATTATTACGAATACCTATATGATACGCCTTTACAAAATAAAGAAATTGGGAATTCGTACTATCGACTTTATGTCGAAGCTTACCTAAATCATCTTTATCTCTGGCAAGAGCAACCTCTGGATAGTATTTTTGCAGGTCAGTACGATTTGGCGGAAAGTCAACTAGAAGGTTTAGCGAAAGCTTATTTCCAATCACAACTGATTACAAAAGCATTCCGAAAGAAATCGGCAGTAGAGCAAATACTACCCAAATACCGCCAATTCTTAGAAGAAAACCCCTACATGGAGTTTGACGAAAAGGTGGTGACCGCCTTTCAACGTGCCATGAAATATGCTGTAGGCAGCCCTGCACCCAATTTTACCTTAAAAAACGAACTAGGTAGTGAAGTGCGATTGAGTGATTTCATCGGCAAACCTGTCTATATCAACTTCTGGGC
>JAHDBO010000028.1 GCA_020630355.1 Saprospiraceae bacterium | reverse complement strand
TTCAGAATCAGTTATTCTTCCATGCGAAGACCAAAATGCTCTTTGGAGATGCTAAAACGAGTTTGCAAGATTTGGTCGGGGAAGTCAAAGGGCTTTAGTAATTTCCCCCATTACACTTTCTGCCTACCCTCTAATGAATAGGCATACTGAAGCTAAACACGCCTGATTGATAACTGATTTCGGCGCCTATAGCTTGAAGACTTCTTTTAACAAAGAACAGACCAAGTCCACTGCCTACATTCTTATCGGCAGGGGGCAGTTGTTTGAAAGGACGGAAAATGTAACTTGAATATTCATTCTCTATTCCTGTTTTAAAATCTGAATACTCCAACAGGACATATCCTTGATGTTTGGTAGTGGTCAACTGAACCTGAAGGCGTTCAACAGGTTGGTGTTTGAGCGAATTGGTGATAAGCTCGCTTAGTACCATCCGAAGCACAGCAAGGTCAATCCTGAAGGATTTCGCCGCTTGGGCACCGACCATGTCTATTGATTGTCCATTGTTTTGTTTGATTAATTCTTTTAAGACCACGGCAGGGTCTACATCTCTAATTTCTGCTTCGATAGGCTCAAAATAACGATTTATACCTTTGACGATATTGCTCATCCGTTTACCATTCCTAATAATAGGTCGAATAAACTTCAAAGCTCTATCTTGCTCATCCTGTTTGATTGCTTTTTCGGAAAGTTGAGAAAAACTGACAATATTCCTAATCGGTTCTTTCAGCTCATGATAGCTAGCTCTATTAAAAAAATCCAAATCTTCTAACTTGATACGCAAACGTTCTTGTGTAGAAAGCAACTCCGATACATCTATTCCCGTGCCAACCATTCCTGTAATATTACCTTCGGCATCTTTGATTGGTGCATGAGTACACTTTATAACAACGTTATTAGTAAGCGAGAGGAGTTCTTCATGTATTTGATGAATTTCCCCTCCCATCATTTTATTGTAGGTCGTCTCAAAATGCTCGTATAACCTTTGAAGGATAGTCATATCGTCACTTGGAATGAGGAGCGAGAGCGGTCTGCCGACAGAGATATCGAACACACCAATGCTATCATAATGAAAGAAGATGAGAGGGAGATAATCCACTAAGACCTCGAACTTGTGCTGCTGTGCCCGTAATCTCTGTTCTAGTTGAAATACTTTTTGTCTTAGAGCTTCTTCTGAAGAGTGTTTATCAGAGGTTTTGATACAGTTTAATTTTTCTTTTCAATTAAAACATCCATTACAATGTTGGAAATACGCTTCAAATCTTCACGCTGTTCTTGAGAAAAATCCCTAGGGGATTTATCTACAATACAAACCGTTCCGATATTGAAACCTTCAGGTGTTCGAAGTGGTGCTCCTGCGTAGAAACGAAGTCCAAATTTACCTGTAACAAGTGGGTTTGCCAAAAGACAAGGTTCTTCTAGAGCGTTTTCAAAAACAGTGGGATTATCATCTAAGACCGCCAAAGAACATAAGCTCACGCCTCGGCTAACCTGCCTTGTCGATTCCATACCTTTGTTTGCCTTGAACCACACTCTTTCTCTATCTACAAGGGCCACCAGTGCAATAGGCACATCAAAATATTTTCTGGCAATCTCTGCTATGTTGTCGAACACATTCTCCGCATCTGTATCTAAGATGTTGTAGGATTCTAGATTTTGCAATCGATCCGAATCGTTGCTCGGTATAATGGGCTTGCCGAAGGTATTGACCATGCTATTGAAATTTGGATTTAAAACAATGGTTCTAAAATTAACATAAAAAAAGCACATTATCAATCATTTGCGCCTACGTATGAGTCAAATCACCTCAAATCATCACACCTAAACCACACAGTACAACCCAATCGGAACGAATTATAACACAAAAGGCTTTTAGCGTACTAATATGAACGTTTTGATTTCCGTTTTCTAAACCTAGAAAACTCAAAAAAGTTTTCACTACACTATACAAGTTTTCTTAATTTTTAACATAAAATTCATTAACCGATGTCACGAAAAATGCCAAAAAATCACAATCTTTGCAAGTAGATAAAATCGGTTTTATATGTGAGATCCTTCAAGAAAATCACACGCTCAAAAAAAGCCCTATTAAAGTCAGATATTAACCTTCTTGATAGTATATAAATGAAGCTGCTACCCTTTATTATCTTGTTCATTTTGGTTCTTGCTTGTGGAGAACAGAAGCCTGACAACACTGGTGAAGAAGCCCGTCCAGTCACCATCTCCAACGCTCAGCAACACCTGCATGGGGTTCAATTATTCATCAACAAAAAACATATCAAACTATTGTCACATCCTAGCCTAGATGGAACACTCATAAAGAATCTTCAATTAGGCGAAATCATCCATCATACCGGTAATATTTCTAAGCATACTACAGCAATGCGACTCCAAGGAAAGAATTATGACGAGCCTTGGCTTGAGGTACGAAGCAAATCAGGACAGCAAGGCTGGGTCTATGCAGGAGGTATCGAATTTGATGCGGATAACGAGCAGTCTCTCCAAATTGCTTTGACCACCATCCGACTGCAACAACTCTTTGGCAAAAACCTAAGCAAGGCCATTTATGATTACCAAAGGACTTTCAATGCTGTCCGCACAGCAAGGCAATTTGAAAAATGCTATTTAAACGGGGAAAAACTTCGAGACCAACTAGTGGCTCAACTCACCTTAGTAGAAGAAAACAGCGATGCGGCTATACCTGATTTGTTTTGGCTGAATGATTTGATTCCTGGGTTCGTACTTCAGCTTGTAGAAGACGGGGCAAGCTATACAATCTATGCCGATTACAAAGAATGGGAACGCAAAGCTCGAACAACGACGGAATCTATCGACGACGATTTCATCCGATTGTGCCTACAAATCAACCCTTCAGATGGCATCGAGTACGATTATAAATCTTGGTTTATACAAACTTGGGCACATGGTGGCAGCAGCCTTCTGGGTAGAGGTATACACCTCAGTACGCTAGTAAAAATGGACAGCTTACGATCTGAAAGCCATTTGTTCGAGCCTTACTATCAAAAAACGAAGGCAATCCTATTGGAAGACATTGTCGAACCTTCCAACTCATATTGGGAAGCGGAGGATGTTATCCTTGCTGAACTAGATTCCCTAATCGCACTTGACCTTAGCTTTATCAACGAACAAGAATTGATTGCCCTTCAAGCTCGTCGAGAGATGTTCTTGGATACAGAAGCGCACCAAATCGCTACTAATCAAAAAGCAGGGGAATACTAGAGATTGATAGCTGATGGAAAACATCAATTCAAGATTACAAATTCAGTCCTACGATTATTTTGTCGCCCTTCAGGCGTAGCGTTCGTATCTATGGGTTGGCTTTCGCCAAAACCCTTTGAACGAAGTCTATTTGCGCTGATTCCATTGCGTGTCAAATAATCAGTCACCGCTTTTGCACGTCGCTGCGACAAATCAAGATTGTCGGTTTCTTTTCCGACATTATCCGTATGCCCGTTGATTTGGATTCGCATATTCGGGTATTCGTCCAACATTGATTTGAGGCGATTCAACTCCGCAGTAGATTCTGGGCGCAAGTCTGCCTTCGCCGTTTCAAAAAAGATATTTTTCAATACGATTGCCTTTGTTTTGGGCATAGGAGTCGAAGTGGATACGACAGGCTTCTCCTCGACCACGACCTCTGGTATCGGCTGTAGAGCGATTTCTAAGATAAAAGGCTCTTTTTGAGAACTAGCTGTTGTTAATTCAAAATTTTCGGAATGAAAAAGGTAATCCTTTTTAGAAACATTCAAAGCAAAATTATTTCCTAAAGGTAAGCAAACCAGAAACGCACCTGTATTGTCCGTTCTTGCTTCTGTGTGAATAGTTTGTTCTCTTAGGTTGACAAACTCCACTTTTGATTGAAGCGGTCGCCCCGTTTGTGCATCTATGACCTTTGCCTTGACATAAGTGACTGGCGCAGGCCGAACCTCTTCATACAATTCAAAATAATATAAATCAGTATGTTTCCGTGTTTGACTCCCTTTTTCAAAAGCACTAGGGCCGCCCTCTCTTAATTCTTGCCTATCAGAGGCAAAATAGGCTGTTTTACCATCCAGACTTACATAAAGACCTCCTTCGCTGTGCTTTGTATTGATTGGATAGCCCAAGTTTTTTGGCGTAGACCAGGTCCCATCGGATTGTTTTCTAGTTACGAACAAATCGTGCAAGCCCATTCCTTGATGTCCCGTTGACATAAAATAGAGCGTTTTGCCATCAGGATGGATAAACGGTGCTTGCTCGTCCCCTTTGGTATTGATAACATTTCCTAGATTGACGGCTTTCTGCCATTTGCCCAATCCATCCTTGTGGCTCACCCACAAATCCCTTCCCCCTACATTATCTGTTCGAGCACTTGAGAAGTACAAGCTATTCCCATCTGCCGAGATAGAAGGCAGTGACTCCCAGCCTGAGGTATTGATATTCTTCCCCATATTTCTGGGTTTTTCCCATTTTCCATCTACAATTGTAGTTTTGTAAATATCACAACTCCCGTAGCCCTCATACTTTCTGTCACAAGCCGTAAAGTATAGGGTTTTGCCATCTGCTGCAATAGACTGTGCGCCCTCATTATCGGTTGTATTAATGGGCCTCCCTAGGTTCTCCCCTGCCTGCCAGACACCATCTTTCAGTTTGCTCACCATAAAGTCCTCATCACGGGTGCGCATCGTATAAATCAAAGTCTGACCATCTGCCGTAATCGTGGGCAAATACTCCGAAAAAGGGGTATTGACGTAAGGACTTAATGGCTTGGGGTCAAATGGAACTGGGTTTTTCATAGCCTCCACGGCAAAGCGAACGTTCGACAATTCTTTTTGGGCTTTTTTCCTGGTGCTTTCCCTCGCTTTGGGGTGCTTTATGAACGCTTCCCAGTAGCTGATTGCCCCTTCGTAATGCTCTTTTTCGTATTCAATAGTACCAAGTGTGTACAAAATACTTGGTCGGTAATCACGAGACAATGCCAGTACTTCTTTGAGTATTTTTACAGTCTCTTCCTGCTTCCCCAAACGATAGTGCGAACCAGCCAGTTCTATTTTTGCTTCAATGAAAGTAGGTTCTTTTTTCAATGCTTTTTCATACAGCTTAATCGCCTTGTATTCATGCCCTTTTCTTGCATAATTAAAACCCTCTTTATAGAGTTTCACGGCTTTATCAGAGGCGGTCTTTTTGGTTTTAAAATTGCTTTGCGCAAAAATAAATTGTCCTAGCAAACACAAAAAGACCACAGAAACGCACTTAAAAATTGATCTAGTCATAAATTAATCCTTGAAATGTTATTCACTTTTAAAACGTAAAAAAGCTAGAAAAGTACAGCTTCCACCTCTTTTTTAGCTTTTCTACAACAGAATTATTCAGTATCTATTCTATGAGCTTGTCTAAATTTCTGTTAACTGAAAACCAATATTTTATGAACCTGACTTTCTAAAAAATGACTTATTTGGCCCGCTAAACCTGTCTGCCTATTAATCAATTACACAACTTGCACTATCTATTCAATTTGAACTGCCTCCAGTAAAAATCGTTCTCCTCGAAATCTTTTACAAACTCAAAACCTAGTTTTTTCAATACTTGTATAGAGGCTTTATTTTCTACTCTTGCCCTCGCTATGATTTTTTTCAGCCCTAGCACATTAAATCCCCAATCCAAACAGGCCTCTCCAGCTTCTGTAGCTATGCCTTTTCCCCAAGCGTCCCTTTTTATCCGAAAACCTAAATCCACTTTCCTTGTATATTCGTCAAACCTCAAACCACACCAACCGTAATACGTTTTTGTTTTCTTAGCCTCTACGGTCAAACGCCCCATCCCGAACCGTTCGTATTGATTATATTTTTTTAGAAATAATCGTGCCTCCTCAACGCTAGCAAAAGGAACATCCCCTGTATAGCGCATCACCTCCTCTTCTAGGTTCATATTATAAAAATTAGAAGCATCTTTTTCACAAAAAGGACGTAAAATTAGTCTAGGAGTGTTAAGAATAAGTGATTGCATGTACCTTTAATACTGTTCTAAACGTTTTAAAATCAATCCCAACATAACCGATAAACCAACTTCTGTTTGCAGATGAAATATCTACTTTCAATATTACTTTTATACTGTTTCCTTTTTGTATCGGGACAGCGCTTGCACGACCCTAGTGAAATTCTTCGCATGATGGATGATTCCAAGGTCAAGTATAAAATGGTGGAGCTGGATTCAGTTGAATCAACCAACAAATACAGCCTCATCAGGGGTTGGCCAGAAGAAAACAACGGTATTTTTACGATTAGCCCCTATGTCCAAGAAAGCAATACCAGTTTCCAAAAAAACTATGTCAAAGCAGAGAAATACTATCGAGCCAAACGTTGGTCAAAAGCAATCAAATATTATAAGAAAAACTTCAGAAACCATCCTGAAAACGTCCCATTATTACTCCGCATAGGAGCATCTTATGCCCAGTCCGAGGATTACATGACCGCAATTTACTGGTATAAACAAGCAATTGCAATCAATTTCCATGATTTTAAGGCGCATCAATTACTGGCAGAAGCTCATCTAGCCAATAAAGATTTCAGCAATGCCAAACGCCATATTTTATTGGCTCACTTGCTCAATCGATTGGACGAGCGCATTTTGACGAAAGTCAAACACATATTCAACCAAAACAACTCGGCTTTCGCCGAATGGGAACTTCTCCCCAAGAGCAAAGTCACCTCACCAGCTCTAGGGCAGGTCACCGTTGCCGCAAAAGGCTCCCCTTGGAAAGCTTATGCTAATGTAATAGCTATCTGGGATTTTGAGCCACAACATAGAATCAGGATGGCAAAAATATCCAATCAAAATGGGGCACTCATCCAACTCAAAGAAGCACTTTTGAATGCTTTGATTATATATGATGAGCTGAAGCCAGAAGAACAAGGGGCATATCCCGAACTAGAATGTTTGAAAAAAGCTTTACATGGTCAATTTTTGAATGAATATTTAGTGTACGAAAAGTTATCTTTGACACAACCAACGATGCTTTATGGATATAATCAAGCAGGTTTACAAAGATTTGTAGACTACCTGATGAAGTATCGGGTGAGTCAAAAGAACAACAAAAGCAATGGAAGCAAATAGCCCTATTTTAAATAAAACCAAACAATATCTACTAGAACTTTACAACCAAGGACAAGCTAAACGGCTCGTTTACCACGACTATCCGATGTTGGCTCAGATTGCAGAATTGGTCGAGGACATTGCTCATGCTTCTAATATCTCTGAAGCCGATCAAGAAGCTGCCCAGATTGCAGCTTGGTTTCAACACATAGACCTTCTACTTAAAGGACATCAAGACACCGATACCTGCCTCGACTCCGCTAGGCAGTTTTTAGAAAAAAATGATTGGCCAGTTCAGAAAATAGCCTTGGTTGAAAAGACAATCCATGAAGTACGTACAGGAATCAGCTCGAACACAGGGGCCCAATTGCTCAATGACGCCAATGTTGCTTACGCTTATTCTACCAACTTCCTACAACTCACCCCACTAGAACAACTAGAAACTGAAATACTAGAAAAGCGTCGTTTTGAAGCTTTAGATTGGGAAGAAAAAACACATCAAAAGATATTCCAACAGCAATTTTACCTACCCTATTCTAAGACGCATTTTGGGCATTTACTCGCACAGAACAAACTAGAACAAGAGCAGCGCTTGCGCAATCTTCAACGCAAAAAACAGAAAGCGGACGTACTAGGGGAAGACCTGCGCAATTTTCAGAATATCGAGCGAAAGCTCCCAGAAAGAGCAACACAGACCTTTTTTAGAGCCAATTACAGAAATCACATCAACTTGAGCTCCATCGCTGATAACAAAGCCAATATCATGATTGGTATCAATGCGATTATGATGACTATTGTCGTCTCTGTTTTATCTTATGGCAATATTGCTTTTGAGCGTCCTGCCATATTGATGCCTGTCGTCCTATTTTTATTCACGGGGCTGGCTTCGATGATATCAGCGGTATTATCTGCACGGCCCAAAGTCACCATGCTCAACCCCAGCGGCACACCTCTAGAAGAGGCCAAGAAAAACATCGTCTTTTTTGGCAACTTTGTGCACCTGAGCCAAGAGGAATATGAAAACGCAATGGACGCTATGCTGAGAGATAGCGAATTGATGTACGGCAATATGACCCGAGACCTTTACCACTTAGGAAAGGTACTCGACAAGAAATACCGACTACTGACGCTTTCTTACAACATCTTCATGGTCGGCTTTGTCTCGACAATGCTCGCCTTCCTAGTCGCTTTCTATTTTTATTGATAAAAAATCAGCCTTTCAATTTGCCCAGATACATCTGAATCGTGTTATGCAAACCATAATAAAGCGCATCTGAAATCAGGGCGTGACCAATGGACACTTCTAGCAATTCGGGCAAATTATCATTGAGATAAGCCAAGTTATGCAGATTCAAATCATGCCCAGCATTGACGCCTATTCCTAGTTGCCCAGCAAGGGTGCTACACTTTTTGAAAGGCTCAATCGCTTGGCGTTTGTCCTTGAAGAAATCCTCTGCATAAGGTCCTGTATAAAACTCTATCCTATCCGTTCCTGTATCTTTTGCCCCTAGAATCATAGACTCGACAGGGTCGATAAAGATAGAAACACGAATCCCTTCTGCTTGTAGCTCTCCGATCACTTTTTTAAGGAAGTCTTGGTTTTTAACCGTATCCCACCCCGCATCAGAGGTCAGTGCATCAGGCGCATCAGGCACCAAGGTGCATTGATGGGGCTTATTTTCCAAGACCATATCCAAGAACCTCCTAGTCGGGTTTCCTTCAATGTTGAACTCCGTGGTGACCACTTCTTTCAACAAAGGAATATCAGCATATCGCACATGGCGCTCATCTGGTCTAGGGTGTACCGTGATGCCTTCTGCACCAAAGCTTTCACAGTCTTTTGCGACTTGTACCAAATTAGGCAAATCACTTCCACGAGCATTTCTAATCAATGCTATCTTGTTCAAATTAACACTCAATCGAGTAGCAGGCATACTATATCAAATTTCGTTTTAAAATGGGGTTATGATGGTATAATCAATAACATTGTACTCAAATTCCTTACCAATTAGTTTTTGCTTATTTATAATCCGACCCCAAATGTCGCATTTTTAAAAAGTAAAATTATATTTTTGAAAAAATTTAAAGCCCACTCATGGACATTAAAGGACTTGTTACAAGGGGAACTACTGCTGTTATTTTTGTCGCTGTTATGCTTGGAGGCATATATGGGGGGCGATATTCCTTTGTGGCATTATTTGCCTTGATCACTATTTTATGTCTTTGGGAGTTTTTTGGATTGGTCTTGGAAAAAGGACCTTCTAGAAGTACATTGATCAGAAAAATAATAGGGGTCTCCATTGGTTTAGCCCCTTTTGTTTTGATGTCTATCCTAAAATTAGGGTGGATGCAGTCGCCCAGCGAATTTATTTTATACACCTCTATTCTTTTCTCTCCTTTTATCTTTGCTGTGTTTATTTTCGAGTTGTTCTCCAAATCACAATATCCTTTTCGAAATATTGCCTATATTTTTTTAGGAATCATTTACATCGGAATGCCCTTTGCATTGCTGGATATTATTGCATTTGATGGAGATGATTTTTATTGGAAAATTGTACTAGGGCTTCTACTGATGAATTGGCTCAATGATTCAGGGGCCTATTTTTCGGGTTCTTTTTTTGGAAGAAACAAACTTTTTCCTAGGGTTTCCCCTAAAAAAACATGGGAAGGCACCATCGGTGGTGCTATCGTAACCTTCATTGTAGCCTACCTTTTGTCCTTATTTATAAGTGACATTACATTGACCCAGTGGTTGGTGCTTGCTCTGATTGTGTCCATATTTGGCACTATTGGCGATTTGGTAGAATCTATGTTCAAAAGAAGCATCAATGTCAAAGATTCGGGCAACCTTCTTCCAGGGCATGGAGGTATGCTCGACCGTTTTGACGCCTTCATTTTCATAATCCCTTTTGCCACTGCTTATATCCTTTGGATGCGTGTTTTGGGTTGATTCACCCCATTTCTTCCCAATTATGTCGGTAAAAGCTCCGTTCCTTTCAACCGAAAAAACTCCTTTTATGTTACCTTTGTATGGACTTTAAATAAATAACATGATAAGGTTTCACCAAGAAGGCAAAACAATCATAGCGGTTACGCTCATTATTCTTATTCTAATCAATGGTCTGATGTATTGGCTCTTGCCAAATGCTTGGATTATCACCTTAGCTATTTCACTGGTTGTCCTAGTAGCTATTCTTCAATTTTTTAGAAATCCAATACGAGAAATATTACTTCCAGATGACAATATCATCTACGCCCCAGCGGATGGAAAAGTAGTCGTTATCGAAGAAGTCGTAGAACCTGAATATTTCAAAGACAAAAGAAAACAGGTATCTATATTCATGTCGCCAACGAATGTACACGTCAACAGAAATCCAATCGGAGGCACGGTCAATTACTTTAAATATCACGCTGGTAAATACCTCGTTGCTTGGCATCCAAAGTCATCCACTGAAAATGAACGCACTACCGTTGTGATTGACAATGGCAAAGAAGAAATCTTACTAAGGCAAATTGCTGGTGCTCTTGCAAAACGTATCGTCAACTACTTGGAAGAAGGGGATACAGTGGAGCAAGGAAAGGATATGGGCTTTATTAAATTTGGTTCAAGAGTAGATTTATTTTTACCGATAGATGCAAAAATCGAGGTGGAGCTTCAACAAAAAGTAAAGGGTAACAAAACTATCATTGCTAGGGTCTAGGAATAATAGCTGTCCGTAATTGAACAAATTGGATAAAAATCCTTTTTTAAAAGTTAAAGTCTTTGTTCAAGAGCGGCTTCTTTTCTATTGCCTATAAAATTCTTTGTATTTTGGAACACAAATTGCGGCAACTACCGCAAAACTAATTGTTTTCACTATTCCTTTTTAAAAAATTTGATGATGAAGAAATTACTAATGTTGTTTGCTATTGTAGCATTTACGGGTAGCGTCGCCGTAGCTCAATCTTGCCCTTACTCTAAAAAAGAAGCAAAATCTGTTTCTAACGAACTAAAAGAAAAGAAAGTTTGCACTGCAACTGCCGCTGCTAAACTAGCTTCAGTTGATGAAAATATCTCTTCTAAGACTTGCTCTACATCTGGTAAAACATCGTATTTTAGAAAATCAGTATGTGCTAAGTCTGGAAAAGTGTCTATGACGGAAGTAGTATACTCTGCAAAGGAAAAAGGCTTTGTCAATATTTCTCCTTCTACAATGATTCTAGAAGCTGAAAATGCAGCACTAAAATCTAAAAGCGCCTGCACTAAAGGGGCAAAAGTTTCCAAGGTTTCCTTGAGCACTAAGAAAGCCTGCACAAAAGGAGAAAAGGCCGCTTGCACGAAAAGTGCTAAAGCTTCAAAAGTCTCTTTGAATGCAACGGCTAAAAAACCTTGCTGCTCAACTACAAAAGTCTGTGCTAAAGCATGTTGTACTGCTAAAGCAGCAAAAGCTACCGCTAAGCAAGTAAAACTAGTAAAGTCCGAGAAATAGTCCTTCTCGAATTTCGGTAATTTAAAAGGTGCTGTTCCAAAAATTGGAACAGCACCTTTTTTTGTCAATTGAGACCTTACATACTCCCATTACCAAGTAAACCAATTACAAGCACAAGCACGATTATCCCATCAAAAAACCAATTAATATTCGCTAAAAATCAATTTTACTTAAATGAAAATTCATTTTTTGATTATAATTACAATCTTTACTTTTGTACTGTGAATAAACACTCCGCTTCGAATTCTAAAACACGCAATTGAAATTGGAGCAAGCCTAAATAAAAAGAATATTTTATGCTTAGATCAAAAATAGCTGGTATCGGATACTATGTCCCAGAACGTGTAGTAAGTAATCACGATTTGGCAAAAGTTATGGACACTACCGATGAATGGGTTCAGGAAAGAACAGGAATTGTAGAGCGACGTTATGTAGAACGTGGTAAAGATACGACTTCCACCCTAGGAGCAAAAGCAGCTCGTATCGCTATCGAACGGGCAGGTATCACGCCTCAAGATGTGGATTTCATCATCTTTGCGACCTTGAGCCCAGATTATTATTTCCCTGGTTCGGGAGTACTTTTGCAGAGACAGTTAGGCATCCCGGGCATAGGTGCTTTGGATATTAGAAACCAGTGCTCAGGCTTCGTTTATGGGCTATCTATTGCGGATCAGTTTGTAAAAACAGGGATGTATAAAAATGTGCTGCTAGTAGGTGCAGAGGTACATTCTATTGGTTTGGACTACACGACTAGAGGAAGAAATGTAACGGTAATTTTTGGAGATGGTGCAGGTGCCGTTGTCATTCAACCCACCGAAGAAGATAAAGGGATTCTTTCTACCCACCTTCACGCAGATGGAGAACATGCAGAGCATCTAGCTTATATCAATCCTGGTTCCCACGGTGGTGTCCACAGTAAGACACCAGAGCAGTTCGGCTATCCAGACCAAGAGTTTGGAGGGATGTTCTTGACTGACAAAATGTTGGAAGACGAAGATGTTTATCCAAATATGAATGGTAAATATGTATTCAAATTCGCTGTCTCTCGTTTCCCTGAAGTTATCATGGAAGCATTGAAGACCAATGGGATGCAGCCAGGTGACATTAACATGTTAGTACCTCACCAAGCGAACCTACGCATAGCTCAATTCGTTCAAAATATGTTGGGCTTGTCAGATGACCAAGTTTACAACAATATCCACAAGTACGGCAATACAACCGCTGCTTCTATCCCAATCGCCCTGTGCGAAGCATGGGAAGCTGGCAAAATCAAGGATGGAGACATCGTATGTTTGGCAGCTTTCGGAAGTGGTTTCACTTGGGGTTCTGCCCTTATAAAATGGTAATTTTTACACCACTGGTTGCCCGTAAAGGGCAATCATCCTCAGCCTTATAAAACTAGAGCGGCTCTGAAATTTCAGAGCCGCTCGCCTTTTTATATTATACACTCAATGAGCATTATACATTAAATCTAAAGTGCATAATATCACCATCTTGCACGATATAATCTTTACCTTCCACGCCTAGCTTGCCCGCATCTTTCACCGCAGATTCAGAACCTAGACTGATATAATCATCATACTTGATGACTTCAGCACGGATGAAACCCTTCTCAAAATCGGAGTGAATCACGCCTGCTGCCTGTGGGGCAGTGCTTCCTGCTTTCACCGTCCAAGCACGGACTTCTTTTTCACCAGCCGTGAAGTAAGTAATCAAATCCAACAACTTATAACTTGCATGAATCAACTTATTGACCCCTGGCTCTTTCAAGCCCATATCTTCCAAAAACTCCATACGCTCCTCCTTCGTATCCAACTCTGCAATATCCGCTTCAATACCAGCACTCACCAAAATCACTTCTGCATTTTCGTCTTTTACACGTTCTTGGAAGACCT
>JAHDBO010000027.1 GCA_020630355.1 Saprospiraceae bacterium | reverse complement strand
AAAATCCCTACCTTTTCAAAACGTTCAAAAACTGTTGCTGTATGTGGCGCATCTGCTAGCTCTTCTGTTAAGTCTTGTCCTGCCCAATGTTCGTAATGCTTGCCGTTTCTCCACAGGCGACTTTCTGTCACATCATAAATAATACCCTTATAGGCAACCCAAATAGCAGGATGATCTTGACCATTGCGTAAGGCCAGTTGGCCCCTTGAAAATTGCGGTAAATCCATCAAACAAAAGTAAGTTGTATTTTAGTTAAAAGGACTGAAAATGATATTCAATCCCCTTTTTCGGAAAGGAAAACTCAATATTCCCACAAAACCCTCAAAAAAAAGAAATAGGAGCTATAAAATAAGAGGGGAAAGAGCTACCTTTGCGCTGATTTTCAGGGAGGGTTTAATAAATAAACTTTCTCAAAGGGTCTTAAAAAAGAATGTCCGAATGCGTTCAATCCTGTTAATATTTAGTTACATCATCCTTACGGCGACTGTCGCTGTAGCACATGACCACGATGGCCACGAACATGACCATGCCACCGAGCAGCATGAAGGCCATGACCACGAAAATGGCGATCACGATCACCATCATGGTGGTCATGATCATGGTGATCACATGGCTTGTGGGCATCCGACCCACCATGAATTTGATGCAGGGGCAACAGCGTTTCACCACATCGCAGATGCGAACGTATATAGTATAGGACCTTGGTCTTTTCCTTTGCCATGTATTTTATATGCACCAGATGGAAATGGATTGCAGACTTTCATGTCTTCTAAGTTTGGAGATAGAGATACGCACGGTACTGGGAATAAAGCGTACAAAGGATATGTACTAGATCAAGGTACGGTTGTAAGGGTCAAAGACAATAATTTTCCTCAAGAGCAAGTAGACATCGCAGGGATTGTGCACTTGCAAGAAAAAGACGCAAAAGGTAAAGAAAAAAATGTCCCTCACGTTTGTTACAATGACCAATTGTATAAGTGCGATAAGAAATCGACAGCAGATGCGGGCTTATTTGGTGGAGGAATCACTTCTTATTACGATTTGTCCATTACGAAGAATGTACTGTCTATGTTCATTGTTTGTTTCTTACTAGGATGGTTGTTCTTGTCCGTAGCAAAATCGTACAGAAATAGAAGAGGTCAAGCTCCTAAAGGAGTTCAATCTTTGATTGAATCAATCGTGGTGTTTGTTAGAGATGAATGTGCTAAGCCGTTTTTAGGGCATAAGTACATGAAGTTTCTGCCATATCTTCTCGCCATATTTTTCTTCATCCTTGGATTGAACTTATGGGGACAGATTCCATTTTTAGGTGGTTCAAATGTTACGGGTAACTTGGGTGTAACGATGGTCTTGGCAATTATCGCATTTATTGTGACAAACCTTAACGGGAACAAGCATTATTGGGAACACGTCTTCTGGATGCCTGGTGTTCCTGCTTGGGTCAAAACGATTATTACACCTGTAGAGATTGCAGGTTTATTCATAAAGCCATTGACATTGATGCTGCGTTTGTTTGCGAACATCACAGCAGGTCACATGGTAATCATCATCTTTGTGAGTTTGATATTTATTCTTGGAGATGTTGGCAACAATGCAGGTGTTGCTTGGGGGACTTCTATCGGTTCTGTTTTATTGACATTGTTCATGATGGCAATTGAGCTATTGGTAGCCTTCATTCAGGCATTTGTATTTACGCTTTTGACAGCTTCTTATATCGGAGCTGCCACAGAGGAAGCACATCATTAATTCACTAATATAAATTTTTACACAATGGGAGGTTCTATAGCCGCATTGGGAATTGGATTAGCTGTTATCGGTGCTGGTATCGGTATCGGACAGATTGGTGCGAAATCAGCGGAAGCTATCGCACGTCAACCAGAAGCTTCTGGTGATATCCGTGGTGCAATGATCCTTACTGCCGCTTTGGTAGAGGGTGCTGCATTGATTGGTATTATCGTAGCGTTCTTGGTAGCGTAATCCAAGTAAAAAACAAGGAAGTATATATGACGGTTGGTTATATTGCTTCCTTCCTTTTGAACATTTATATCTACTTCGGTAGATTCGAAATACTAGGTTTTATAGCCTAATTGTCTTACATCTTTATAATTATTAGACAATGATTTTTTTAGCAGACTTTTCAGTTATCAAGCCAGATTTTGGATTGATTTTTTGGACAACGATTGCTTTCGGTTTGTTCTGGTTGTTGATGGCAAAGTACGCTTTCAGACCAATTGCTGAAGCCTTGAAAGAACGTGAAGACGATATCCAAAACTCTTTGGATGAAGCGAAGAAAGCACGTGAAGAAATGGCAAAGATGAAGTCGGAGCACGAAAACCTATTGGCGCAAGCTAGAGAAGAGCGTAGCAAGATTTTGAAAGAAGCCAAATTGGTAGGTGACAATATGGTGTCAGAGGCAAAAGCAAAAGCAAAAGAGGAAGCTAATCGTATCGTTGCAACTGCTAAGGAGCAAATCGAAAACGAGAAGATGGCAGCAATGATCGATATCAAGAACACTTCTGGTAAAATGGCATTGGATATTGCTGAAAAAGTCATTCAAAAAGAATTGGCGAGCAGCAAAGAGCACCAAAGCTTTGTACAGAAATTAGTTTCTGAAATCAACTTGAGCTAAGGAATTAGTATTTAGTAATTTGTATTTAGTAGTTAGTAAAAGATGTTTAAATCTAAATACTAACTACCAACTACTAACTACCATTAAATTATGTCTGTAAAACGTATAGCATCGAGGTACGCCAAGTCATTGCTTGACCTTTCGGTAGAGCAGGGAAATATAGAGCGTGTGAAGGAAGATGTGGACGCTTTGAAGTCGGCTTTGGGTAATAGGGACTTCGAGCTATTGCTGAAAAGCCCAATCATCGCAGGAAGCAAGAAGAAGAAAGTGGTAGATGCCATTTTTGGAGATAGGTTGGATAAATTGTCTAACGCCTTTATTGATATTATTATTCGTAAAGGTAGAGAAACCTATTTGCCTTCTATTGTCGATGAATTTTTGTTACAATACAAGAAGTACAAGCATATCTCTTCTGTTAAAATCACAACAGCAGAGCAATTGGATGGTGCTTCATTGGCAGCTATCAAAAAAAGTTTACAAGAATCTGTACAGACAGATGATAATATAGAAATCGCAACGGAAGTCAACCCTGATTTAATTGGTGGTTTCGTACTAGAGTTTGGCGATAAATTATACGATGCTAGTGTGCGTCACAAATTAGATTTGCTCAGTAAGGAGTTCGATAAGAACCTTTATGTGAGAGACTTTTAATTTTGAATAATTGAGAGTGTTGAATCTTGAATGAGCTTCATTCAAAACTTGAAATTCAACATTCAAAATTAACTTGAATCTTTAAATCTTAAAATATCCAATCATGGTTGATGTTAAGCCTGATGAAATATCCGCAATATTAAAAGAGCAGTTGTCTGGCTTCAAGACGGCTACCGAGTTAGAGGAAGTGGGTACGGTTCTACAAGTAGGGGACGGTATCGCGCGTGTTTACGGATTGAGCAACGCCCGTGCGGGGGAGTTGGTTGAGTTCGATAATGGCGTTCAAGCTATTGTATTGAACTTAGAGGAAGACAACGTAGGGGTTGTATTGATGGGTGCTGGCGACGGTATCAAGGAAGGTTCTACGGTAAGAAGAACTTCTAAAATTGCTTCTATCAGCGTCGGTGAAGGTTTCTTGGGAAGGGTAGTCAACCCTTTGGGAGACCCAATAGATGGTAGAGGACCTATTACAGGGGAGCGTTATGAAATGCCTTTGGAGCGCAAAGCACCAGGTGTAATCTATCGTCAGCCTGTAAACGAGCCGCTTCAGACTGGTATCAAAGCGATCGATGCGATGATTCCAATCGGAAGAGGGCAAAGAGAGTTGATTATTGGTGACCGTCAGACTGGTAAAACAGCGATTGCGATTGATACCATTATCAACCAAAAAGAATTTTATGATGCTGGTGAGCCAGTATATTGTATATATGTAGCGTCTGGACAAAAGGCGTCTACAGTAGCGCAGGTGGCGAAAGTATTGGAAGAAGCAGGGGCTTTGGATTATACGGTTATCGTTTCTGCATCTGCTGCTGACCCTGCACCATTGCAGTTCTACGCACCATTCGCAGGCGCTTCTATCGGGGAGTTCTTCCGTGATACAGGTCGTCCAGCATTGATTATCTATGATGATTTGTCTAAGCAAGCAGTAGCATACCGTGAGGTATCTCTATTGTTGCGTCGTCCTCCAGGACGTGAGGCATACCCTGGTGATGTATTCTACCTACACTCTCGTTTATTGGAGCGCGCAGCGAAAGTGATCGCCAACGATGATATCGCTCGTCAAATGAATGACCTGCCTGATTCATTGAAAAATGCAAAAGACAAAGACGGTAACCCAATGGTGAAAGGAGGCGGTTCTTTGACAGCTCTTCCAATTATTGAAACACAAGCGGGCGACGTTTCTGCATATATCCCGACCAACGTAATTTCTATTACAGATGGTCAGATTTTCTTGGAGACGAACTTATTTAACTCGGGTGTACGTCCTGCGATTAACGTAGGTATCTCCGTATCAAGGGTAGGAGGTTCTGCTCAGATAAAGTCGATGAAGAAAGTATCTGGAACATTGAAACTGGATCAAGCACAATATCGTGAGTTGGAAGCTTTCGCCAAATTCGGCTCTGACTTGGATGCAGCGACAATGGCTACTTTGGAGAAAGGTAAGCGTAACGTGGAAATCTTGAAGCAAGCGCAGTACTCTCCAGTACCAGTGGAGAAGCAAGTAGCGATTATCTACTTGGGTACAAATGGTTTGGTGAAAGATGTTCCAGTAGAGCGTATGAAAGAATTTGAAGAATTGTTCTTGTTGAAAATGGAGCAATTGCACCCAGCAATCTTGGGCGAATTCAAAGCTGGTAAACTAGAAAAAGCATCTTTGGCAACCGTTAAGGAATTGGCTAAAGAATTGTCAGCACAGTTTAAATAAATAGAAAGACGATAAGAGGTCAGACCGCCACGCTATCGCGTGGCTGTGAGAAGAGAGATTAATGATTTCTCATGGTCTCACTTCTGACAGCGAAGCGGTCTTAAAGTCTTATAATCTCTAATTAAATGGCAAACTTAAAAGAGGTACGGGATAGGATAGCATCTGTGAAATCAACGCAGCAGATTACTAAAGCCATGAAAATGGTGGCGGCGGCGAAGTTGCGTAAGGCACAGATGGCGATTACTCAAATGCGTCCTTATTCTAATAAGTTGAATGAAATGTTGACGAATATCCTTTCTAATATGGAGGGAGGAGCGGATACGGCATTCGGCGAAGAGCGTGAGGTTAGCAGTGCTCTATTGGTGGTCGTGACTTCTGATAGAGGATTGTGCGGTGCTTTTAACTCCAATATCATCAAAGCAGCAGTGGCGAAGGTGGAAGGGGAGTATGCAGCAGTCAGAAATGCAGGTAAATTGTCTTTGCTGTTTGTAGGGAAAAAAGGCTACGAGTACTTTGCTAAGCGTTACAAGGATTGTACCCTTATTAATGATTACGTAGGGATGTTTGCTGATTTGAGCTTTGATAATGTTTCCGTGGCATCGCAGCGTCTGATGGATGCTTTCGAGGCAGGTACTTATGATAAGATTGAGGTGTCCTACGGTCGATTTAAAAATGCGGCAGTTCAATTTGCGGAGGTAGAACAGTTTTTACCTGTAGCAAAATTGGAAAAGGAAGAAGGCGATAAGGGAAATGCTTTTAAAGCGGATTACTTATTCGAACCAGATATGCAGACGCTTCTGAATAGCTTAGTGCCAAGTATTTTACAGATGCAGTTCCAGAAATTCTTGTTAGATACCAATGCTTCAGAGCATGGTGCTCGTATGACAGCGATGGATAAGGCAACAGAAAATGCGGAGGAACTATTGAAAGAATTGAAAATCAACTATAACAAAGCACGTCAAGAAGCGATTACCAACGAAATCTCTGAAATTGTTGGTGGTGTGGCCGCTTTGGAAGGCTAGAAAGATTGTGAAATTTAAAGATATAAAAGGAAGCAAGTCGAGCAATCGGCTTGCTTTTTATTTTTTCCCTTTGTCATTTCGAGTGCAACGAGCCCGCCTGCTTGTAGAAATATTATCAAGGGCAAAGAAAATCTAAGTAAGTGCTGGGACAAAAATAACTTCCCGATTAGGATTTTGGCGAATAGCTTGAAAAAAATCATTATCAGTCATTTTTCCTTTGCCAAGGGCATCCCTCTGGGGCGCTATTGCGCCAAAAATCGTGAAATTATTTTTTGACGGTTTCTAAATGATATTTTCTAAAAATAGGCTCACCAAACTCGAAAAGACAAGGATATTATAAGGATTGAATCAAATCAATAAGCCCCTGCTCGCTAGGCATACTAGTCTGATGAAATGAAGAAATCCCATTTTGCCGCAAAGATTCGCTAGTACTTGTACCCATGGATACTACAATTTGGGTGTCACGGATGATGAAATGGCTTAGATAGGATTTTACATTAAGTGGACTAGTAAAAACAAGGACATCCTGCTCAGAGAGCTGCTTGGGAAGTGTCGTTTTTGGAGTATTGTTGTAAACGATGAGCGATTGGCTTTCAATTTGAGCCTCTAGGATTTTTTGAATGCTTTGCTTGGAATTTTTTGCTTGTGGAAAAAGTACTTTTTTGTTTTTGGCAGCAGCCAAAAATTGTGAAGCAACTTCAGATGGATTACCTGCCCCAGTAAAAGAAACGGGGTATCCTCTTTTTTTTAAGATGGCTGCTGTTCCCGGTCCCATTGCAGCAAATTTTGATCTTATCTCTGTTTTATCCAGTACTTCAAAAAAATAGTTCACCCCATTTTTACTATAGAAAAAAATCCAATCAAAATCGGAGTTGGGGTAATCAAAGGGAATAGCTTTGAACTCAATCAAGGAGTAAGCTGTAATCCGAAACCCACTCGATAATATGTTGTAAAAGGCATTGTCTCCTTTTACATCCCGACTGATAAAAAGGCGTTTCATGATTCCCTTAATTGCCTGACGACTTCTTCCGCTAGCCCTGCGCTAGTGCTAGAAGAAACCCGTACTTTTTTGACAGGGGCATCCCATGTTTCGGCCTTGGCAGCGAAGACATGATAATTACCGACGGCATCTTTTTCACAATAGACACCTAGTGGCATCTGACAACCGCCATCGAGAAGCTGGAGGGCTTTGCGTTCTACATTGGTGACGGCTGCCGTATCGCTTTGGTGTAGTTGTTTGAGGATGCGACGTGTTTTGAGGTCGGACGCCACCGTTTGAAATGCCATCACTCCTTGTGCTGGTGCAGGAACAAATTCTTTTGGATTGAGAGGGATGACTTCCAAATCAGATAAATCCAAGCCTAGTCTTGTGATACCTGCTGCAGCAAGCAAAATGCCATCAAATTGTCCTGCCCTTAGTTTATTGATACGAGTTGGGACATTGCCCCTGATGTCTTTGAGTTCTAAGTCTGGTCGGAAGTGTAGTATCTGGGCTTTGCGCCTAGCAGAAGAAGTACCTACTACGGCATTTTCTTTGAGTTTTAATATTTTATCCCCTAGGGATTCCTTACGAATCAATAGCCAATCGGCAGGGTTTTCTCGATAGGAAACGGCAGTGATAATGAGACCTTCGGGCGCAGTGGTGGGCATATCTTTCATGGAATGGACTGCTAGGTCAACATCCCCTTGGAGGAGCGCATCTTCAATTTCTTTAGTGAAAAAACCTTTGCCTTCTATTTTGTCAAAGCTCAAATGTTGTATTCTGTCTCCTTTCGTTTTGATGATCAAGAGTTCTGAACCTATACCGATTTTTGCTAATTCTGCTTGCACAAAGTGAGCCTGCCACAATGCCAATTTACTGCCTCTTGTTCCTATAATAAGCTTAGTTGATTCCAAAATAGAGCAATTTAAAATAAAGTCCTGAAAGTTTCAGCTTAAGAATGGTGGACTAATAAAAGCTACAAATATCGATTATTTTAAAATGAATAAAGTAGGATTATGGTCAAATTTCAGACAAAGGAGGTTTATCTTTTAAGATTTGAAGGGAATACCATAAAAATATTTTATTTTACATAATCATGGCGTAACAATATTCGTTTTGATTCAAGGAATTAAATAGTTAAAAGCCCTGTGAATTAAATAATTGAACTTATATTTGCTCAAACACCCTTTGATAAAAATATAGAGAAGGGAAATTAAACTACTATATCAAACATTAAAGACATAGACGATGCTTGTACTTAGACGATTGCTTTGGATAGCTGTTCTTGGAACGTTTGCCCTGTCGGTAAATGCACAAGATATTCACTTCTCCCAGTTTTACAATTCTCCTTTGAACCTCAACCCAGCCATGACCGGTGTGATGAACGGGAATATTCGATTGGTAGGGAATTACAGAAATCAATGGGCAAGTGTTTTGCGCTCCAACGCGTTCAAAACTTATGCGGTTTCTTATGACCAAAAGATTCCTGTGGGACAATACGATTATTTTGGATTTGGGATAGGTCTTTGGGGAGACAAAGCTGGTACGCTTTCCTTCGGCAATACACAAGCAAAGGCATCCTTTTCTTATAGTAAAAGAATGGGCGGTTATAGAGACCGTTCTCATTACCTAGTGATTGGGGCTGAAGCGGGAGTGGTGCAAAGAAGTATTGACTTCACTGCGGCACTGTATGGAACGCAATGGGACGCTGATGCAGGAAATGCTGACCCCAGTCGCCCAAGTTTTGAAAACTTCTCTACGGATAATATTGTGTACATGGATTTAGGAGCAGGGTTGATGTGGTTCACCGTTCTAGACGATAGGAATAGTTTTTACATAGGAGCTTCTATGGCCCACTTAAATAGTCCAGAAGTGACCTTTCGTGATTCTACCGCATTTGGTGGAAGAGATGATCTATCTATCTATCCAAGATATACTTTCCACGCAGGTGGTGAATTTATGATTTCAGATCGTGTTGGTATTGTACCTAACCTTGTGGCAATGTTTCAAGGACCGAATATGGAAATCAACCCTGGGACGGCGGTCAAGTTCTTGTTCGGGAATTATAGAAGAAATTATCAGGCATTTTCGATTGGAGCCTGGTATCGTTTAAGCAATCGTTTTGATAGCACTATTTACTCGGATGCCTTCATTTTAGAAACAGAATTCGAATATGAAAACATTGGTATTGGTTTAAGTTATGATATCAATGTATCAGACTTAAATGCAGCCAGTAATGGGAATGGGGGTTTTGAACTATCTGTTATTTATCAAATAGCCGGTAATGAAAATAGAGGGGTATATTGCCCTAATTTCTAGAATTATATTGCCCTAGGCAAACAAGAAAAGCCACTTTCTCGAAGGAAGTGGCTTTTCTTTTATATAGGTGTGATAGGTTAAATCAAATCAAATAGGTATCATAAACGCTACACTAAAAGCAGCTACTGCGAAGATCAATCCGTACATAAAGACACTATAACAAATACTCAGGTAGCGGTATTTTTTAGCCAATACCACGCCTAGGAAATATAAATCTCTAGTCATAGAGCTATAAAGGAAATCACTATCCTTAATCATTTCCATCATGCCCCAGTGAAAATCCTGCAAAGGCATATTGTAAAAATTACCGAAAAAGAGCAGGTTAGAACGCTTTTGTTGGATGTCTTCTCTCGTGAATTTCCCCTCTGTGATTTTTGGCCTTGTAGAAAGCGTAGCGAATACTACTGCGATTAAGCAAACAGCAAGCAAAATGATAGTTGGGATTATAAGCTTAGGGTTGTCGTCGAAGTTAGGCACTAGCGTTGAGATGACAATAGAAATAATAATCGCATTGATACTCAGCATAATGTTTGCCTTATTATCTGCGATAGAACTTAGGTTAACGTGCGTACGATAAGTAGTTCGATACATCGTTTCTACACCACGCCCCAATTTCAATTCCTTCACCCGTAGAGCTGCTTTCTTCTTTTTTTTCTTCTTTTTTTTCTTCTTGCCCTCGTTTAAGTCTAGTAGTTCAGGAAAAAGTTGCTCTTGCAGTTTTATGAGTTGCTTGGTGTGTTTTGCTTTTTGTTTGCCATACAGTTCGTTGGCGATGGAGGTTTGATAGCTATGGCTGTCCATGAATTTCAATTCAAAATCCAACCATTCTTCCTCTGTGAAAATCTTATTTTGAATGACCATCAACTCTTGTCGAACCCGTCTGGTCCTGTCCCAGTAGTTGTCATTGCCAAGATGGCTCAAATCCGCATCACAGATAATCTGTTCAAGGAGCTTTTGGGGTTGTTGCGGCATTTTCGTAGCTCGGATGCAAGCTTGGGCATTGGTTAATATATTTTCATCTATATTTTTATCAGCTGCGTATTTTGCCAAGTGCTGGGCACTTCGCTCTTCGTGGTCTTTCGGTCCTTCGGTATAGCCAAGGTCGTGAAACCAAGCAGCGAGCTCTAGGGCGGTCAAATCATCTTCAGAGAGGTGATACGCTTCCCCTAATGCTCGACAAGCTTTTACAACTTGGGTCGTATGTCCCCAATCATGGTAGACATATTCTTCGGGCAGTTTTGCTTTGAAGTAACTGCTGACGTATTCTTTCGCTTCCGCTAATATGGACGAATTCATAAAGTGAATTTACAATTATTCCTTGTAATCGTAACGGATTATTTTTGCCTTACCTTTTTTACCTTCATTGGCAATATAAAGCGTACCATCCTTCGCAAAGGCAATCCCCTCTGGTTGACGGTGTATTTTTTTATCTAACTTGTGTATGGACTGAATGGCTCCCCCCTGGTTTAGGATCAAAAGTAACTTGCCAACACTGGATATAATATACACATCCTGTGTGATTGGGTGCACCGCTATTCCTGATGGGGCAAAGGTGAGTTCGCCTTCTTCTCCCATAAAAAACTTCATAAAAGCCTCTGCTTTATCCTGTACATCGGGTTGGTTCAAATAAGATTTAATGCTTTCTAAATTAATTTCATATACAGGCGCATCAATGATCTGCATCGAATCCAAATCAAAGCCATAAATTAACTTATTATCTTTTGATTCCGAAGTTTTTGCTTTACAGGCAAGGAGCAATCTATTTGTTTTTCTATCAAAACCCAAACCCTCCACATCATCTGCTTTGGTCAAAAAGTTTTTATGCTTTAGGAGTTCTTGAGGGGCTTCATTGGTGTTGAGCTCGTAAAGTGTCCCTGTATTTTTGAGTACAAAAATTCTATCACCAATGACTTCAACGCCCTCATAGTCCCCATTTTTCCAAAATTTGACTTCTTTTTCAATCGCACCACTCTCTTTGTTGATATAGTATATATATCCTTTTTCATCTTGTACGCCTACTAGCAGATTTTCGTCTTTGGTCAAGGAAAGTCCCGATATTTCGACGAGTTCATCCACTAGTTCTAATGCAGTGTCAGGTCGGTCTAACTGATAAGGAAAAACTGCTGTTGAATGGTCTATGGTGTCAAGGGGTGTATCGTCTACGGTATTGTTTGGAGTCGTATTGGGAGCGGTACTAGGAGCCGTTCCACAAGAAAAAAATAAGGATGATATTAATGAAAAAAACAATTGATAGGATGTCTTCATATTGAAAAATGTCTAAAAGCACCTAATTTTACTTTTGAAGTAAAAACCATGTAGTTTTTTTGTAAAATGTGCGTTGTATGAATAAGATAGTTTTATAATGCGAATTATTGTTTTTAGCATATTGACCAGCTGTTGCCTCTTGGCTTGCAATCCTATTACAGAAAGGTTGGCAGGCTACGAAGTGCATGGTGTTGATGTGTCCCATTATCAGATGCAGGTGGATTGGGATACATTACTCACCCAGAATATCGACTTTGTTTTCATTAAAGCAACAGAGGGTGAAAGTTTGCAAGATAGTTTATTTATAAAAAATTGGGAAGCTTTAGGCCGACGAGATGTGATTAGGGGCGCTTATCATTTTTTTCATCCGAGTGTATCTATCGAAGGGCAATTTCAGAATTTCACAAAACGAGTAAAGTTAGAAAGCTTGGACCTTCCTCCCGTCGTTGATATAGAAGTGACCAATGGCGAATCCGCTACGAATATCCGTGACGCATTGAAGCAAATACTTCTAAAATTGGAGGCGCATTATAAAATAAAACCCATTATTTACACCAATCAAAAACTATACAACGAGTATTTACAAAACGCTTTTAGCGAATATCCTCTTTGGATTGCTCGATACAATACGATTGAACCAGAACTGATTGACGGTCACCACTGGACGTTCTGGCAATACGGCAATCGGGGACAGCTTCGAGGTGTGGTGGGGGATATTGACTTTAATGTTTTTAACGGTAGTTTGGACAGCTTAAAGCACCTGACGATTCCAGCACTCGATGATTCCATTAGTATCACCTCAACTGAGCGAGAATAATTAAGGGATTAAGACTGTCAATGCCTTTGGGAGCAATTCAAATTCAACAGGCGTATGCCCTACGTAATCTCCATCCAATTCTAGCAGAGTAGGCGTATCTTCCAAAGCTTCTACTCGTATTTTTTTGGCTTGAAATACCTCCACTTTTGGATGTTTATCTACTTTGCCATTATAAAAATAAGGCGTAGCGAGCATGACTCCTACTTTACTTAATTCTTTGGCATACGTCAGTGCGAATTGTCCATCATTGGGCTTGGCATGAGGTACAAATTGCATGCCTCCTCCTGAATAACGACATAAACCAACATTAACAGTGTAGAATGCATGGGCTGCTTCTTGACCGTCAAAAAAGACTTTTGCCTTTCTCAGAGTATAAGCGAAAAGGCATTTGAAAATTAAAAAGAGATAAATAATCTTATTGCTGAAAGGCATTTCGCTCTGCAACATATAGCGCGCAACGAAGGCGTCATAAGCCATGCCGGCCACGTTTAAAAAATAACGACTGCCTGTAGAACCATCCTCTTTGGTATAATGCGCCAAGCCAATATCTTGCTGAAAGGGCTGCGCCTTTTTTATTTGCGGAATCCACCTGCGGTAATCTTTGGGGATACCATATTCTTTTATCCAATCATTGCCCGTGCCTACCGATATAATCGTATATATGATTTCAGAAACAGGAACAATATGCTGCTCAAAGATGCCATTGACGACTTCGTGTCCAGTGCCATCTCCACCGACTGCTATGATTTTTCGATACCCTTTTTTCAGACCCTCTTCAACAAGTTGTTGAGCATGCCCAACTGCTCGGGTTTCTACCCATTCAAAATCAAAGCCTTCTTCTTCGAGGAGTGCCTTGACCTTGGGGTGTTTTTTGTACGCTTTGCCCCCATTTGCAGCGGGATTGGCGATGATATACCAAGTTTCTGTCATTTCGCTTTGATAGTTTAGGAGATTGAAGTTAAGGAATCCTTTTGGGAAATGAAAAAACGCCTTGTGCTACTTTAAAGCACAAGCTTGGCAGAGTTGTTGGCATTGGGCTTTACTAGTGCGGCTTTATAGGCATCTGC
>JAHDBO010000367.1 GCA_020630355.1 Saprospiraceae bacterium | reverse complement strand
TGACATTGACATAGGAAAATAAGTCATTCTCCTATCTTCTCATTCTGGTTGCTTCCTAATTCTGTACAAAGCACATTCCTCAATATTTGGATAATCTTTCAGTTTGGAGTGCTTGAAGTTTTTGACGTAAGTCATTCCCACCTTTCTCATCACTCCAATAGAAGGCGTATTAAGGATGGGTGCCATTGCAACGACCTCTTTCAGACCGATTGTCTCGAAAGCATATTCCAAGCATTTTTTTGCTCCTTCACTGGCATAACCTTTACCCCAAGCGCTGGCTTTTAGTCGCCAACCAATATCTACACAAGGCGTGAAATCTGCCTCGAAGCTTTGTTCTGCCATCCCTAGTATCCCTAGGAGTTCTTGATTGTCTAGCCGTTCTACTGCGAAGTAACAAAAACGGTTTTGCTCGAAGCTTTTTTGCATACGTCGCATCAATGCCCAAGTCTCTTCTTCAGAAGAAATTTTTGGGAAAAAGCGCATCACCTGCTCGTCACTGATAATGGTATGTAGGGCTTCAAAATCGTTGTCCAACCAATTGCGAAAGCCTAGTCTTTCAGAAGTAAAAAGGTAATCCATGTTTTAGCGTAAGCGGTCCATTGAGCGGACGAGCTTGTCGTCTTTTTTGATGTAAACCAAAGCTAGGATAGCAAAAAGAATAGTACCAAGGGGTGCTAATAAGCCATATTCTCCTGTAATGACATGGTCTACGGATTGCATGTATTGATAGTCTTGATAAAATAGAATGCCAGTCAATATCAACATGATGATACTTGCCACAATAACCACTCTGCTCAATGTCATTTGTAGTGTTCTATTGCGGAATAGGAATATGGCAACCAAAGCCAGTGCGCCCATAATACCGACCAGTACCAACATAATGATATTGTCATGGATATTGAACACACCATCTGCCATAGAGGAAGCTGGTAGGTTTTGTAGGTCAACAGTCGTGTCTACAGAAAAGAAAGACATTGGGTCAAGAAATAAAGAAAAAGCAGAGCCTGAGGCTAGTAATAAAAAGATGCTTTGTATTCTTTGAATCATTGTTTTTAGTTTTTATTATTTCACGCTTGCGAATTATTATCGCAAAGATATATTCCTAGTAATGACTATCCAAATTAGAATATTGAAGAGAATAATTTAAATCATAACCGTATTTTTGAGCCCGCAAAAACTATAATTGTTTAAATCATAAATTAATGTCCATGAAGAAATTGTTTTTATACCTACTCCCTCTTTTTGTATTGATGATAGGATGCAAGCCCCAAGTGGCAAAGAAGTATGATCCATTCAAAGTGGACGAACCTAAAAACCAAGCGGAGATCGACCAGAATCTTATCATCGAGTATTTGGTGGAAAATGGCTTAGATTATGCAAAAACCGAGTCTGGTATTTTCTACTCAATCGATGAAAGTGGTGCTGGTATGCATCCCACAGTCAATGATATGGTCGTTACGCACTATAGAGGTACTTTCTTGGATGGGAAGCAATTTGATTCTTCTTATGATAAAGGAAAACCAGCTACATTCCCACTGGGAGGGGTTATCAAAGGATGGCAAGAGGCTATTCCATTATTAAAGCCAGGTGGTAAAGGTACTTTTTTGATACCTTCTGGTATTGCTTATGGTCCACAGCAAAGAGGAGCGATTCCTGCTAATTCTGTTTTAAAATTTGAAGTAGAATTACTTGAGATATTTAATGCGGAAGCACAAAAGGTGAAAGACGAAGAAGTTATACAGGCTTATGTGAAAGAGAAAGGTCTGAACACAGAGAAAACAGCATCGGGTATTCATTATGTAATTTCTAAGGCAGGAACAGGATTAAATCCTGATGCAGATGCAACTGTAAGCGTGAATTACAAAGGAACATTATTAGATGGTACAGAGTTTGACTCTTCTTACGATGCCGAGACTGGGAGAGGCAATCCAGTTACTTTTCCATTAAAAAGAGTCATTCCAGGTTGGACCGAGGGGATTCCACTATTCAAAGAGGGAGGCAAAGGGACATTAATCATTCCTTCTGGTTTGGCGTATGGACCTTATGGTCGCCCAAAAATTCCTGCTAATTCTCCTTTAGTTTTTGATGTAGAGTTATTGGAAATTGTGAAGCCTGCCGAGAAATA
>JAHDBO010000366.1 GCA_020630355.1 Saprospiraceae bacterium | reverse complement strand
GTTTCCCAAGCTTCCATAATGGTATCGAGCTCGGATTTGAGCTGATTGTATTTGTCTAAGGTGGCTTGGGCTTTGTCGGATTCGTAGAAGCCGTCCACGCTCATTTCTTTTTCTAGTTTGGCAATGGCTTCTTCTTGTCGGTCGATTTTTTTCTCTTGCTGCTGGACTTGCCGTTGGAGTTTTTTCTTGGTATTGTTGAGTTCTTTTTTTTCTTCTTGAGAATATTCTTTTTGGGCTTTCGCCAAATCCTTTTTTGCTGGCTTCACTTCGCTTTTTTGCTCGATTTGGCGCATGTTGTCCGCCTTCCTTTTTTCTAAGAAAGCATTCACATCGCCGATATGATTGTAGATATGACCATCTCTAAACTCGACCGTTCTATCGGTCAAACCTTGCAGAAAATCCCTGTCGTGCGAAACTACCAAGAGTGTCCCATCATAATCCATTAGGGCCTGCTTCAAGACCTCTTTGGAGATAATGTCCAAGTGGTTCGTCGGCTCATCCAGTACCAGTAAGTTGAATGGTTTCAACAACATGCAAGCCAATGCCAAGCGGGCACGTTCACCCCCAGACAATACCGACACTTTCTTATCCACATCTTCGCCACTAAACATAAACGCACCTAAAATACCTCGTAATTTGGTACGCATTTCAGGTGGCGCATGCTGTTCCATCGTTTCTACCAAAGTCAAATCGGGGTAGAGCGTATCCGATTGATTTTGGGCATAATAGCCGATTTCTACATTATATCCCAGTTCCACTTCACCAGCCGTCGCAGGCTCTTTTCCTATCAATATTTTGGACAGGGTCGTTTTCCCTTGCCCATTCTGCCCCACGAATGCCACGCGCTGCCCTCGCTCAATCTGAAATTCTACTTCTTCCAACACCCTCAAATCGCCATAGTGCTTAGAGAGCTTTTTGGTGCCGACCACAATCTGCCCAGACCTCGGCGCATCAGGAAAGCGGATGTTCATGGCAGCTGTATCCTCTTGTGCCAATTCGATGCGCTCGACTTTGTCGAGCTGTTTTTTCATGGATTGCGCCATCTTCGTTTTGGTGGCTTTCGCCATAAAGCGGTTGATGGTACGCTCCCGTTGTGCGATGACCCGCTGCTGGTTTTTGTAGGCGGATTCCATCTTCTCCCGACGTTCGGCACGCAGGTCTAAGTACTGGCTATAAGCTGCTTTATAATCGTATAATTTACCCAGCTCTACCTCAATGGTACGTTTGGTCACATTATCCAAAAACAACTTATCGTGCGAAATCACAATCACCGCTCCTTCATAGGTTTTCAAGAAATCTTCCAACCATAGAATCGACTCAATATCCAAATGGTTGGTCGGCTCATCCAGTAAGAGATAATCAGGTCGTTGCAAGAGCATTTTGGTCAATTCAATCCGCATCTGCCAACCCCCACTAAACTCATCCGTCAGTCGATGAAAGTCGCTCACTTTAAAACCAAGTCCTTGCAATACCTTCTGCGCATCGGCCTCCATCGTTGCGCCACCTAGCAGCGCAAACCGCTCGTTGGTATCCGAAAGCTCTTGCAATAAATCCGAGTAAGCGTCACTTTCATAATCTGTCCGCTCGCCCAGTTCCACATTGATTTGCTCTATCCGTATTTCTAGTTGTTTGATTTCTTCGAAGGCGGTCAAGGCTTCTTCTAAGACGGTTTTGCCTTTCGGCAAACTCATCTCTTGGTGCAGAAAGCCCAAGGTCGTACCGCTAGGTCGGGCTAAAGTTCCCGAATCGGCAGACTGTTCCCTTGCAATGACTTTCAGCAAAGTAGACTTTCCCGCTCCATTTCGACCAACCAAACCAACCTTATCTCGCTCCCGAATCGTGAAGGTCACTTTATCCAAAAGTACCCTATCCCCGTATTTTATAAATATATCAGAAGCAGTTATCATTGTTGGTAGTTAGTCGATTTTATTCTAAAATCAGATATTAGTAATTAGTCTTTAGGCATTAGATTGAGAATCATTCTTTTATAACCTACTTTTATTGCCAAAAACGAAAATAGAATAATGTCTAGTGTTTTGTAATTAGTAATTCAAGTTGCGTAAAACGCAACAGAAGCGAGAAGTGAGATATTTGATTGAAAATACTTTTTCGGGGTCTATTTCTTAAAT
>JAHDBO010000365.1 GCA_020630355.1 Saprospiraceae bacterium | reverse complement strand
GAAGACAGCTTCGAGAAGTTCGGGTCGGTCACGAACAAGTTCATGCTCTGACTCTGACAGATGAACGCTCCCCTATCTGCCGCCATATCAATGACCACTTTTTGAGATAGCTCATAAGCCGTTTTGTACAAGGCTTTCAGATGCTCTGGAATTTCAGGAATATCCTTTACAGAGCCGTTGGCGGCCATCAGGCGTTCCTTCATATCCTCGTCCCAAAGGTTCAAACCAATCAAGTCTTTCAATAAGTGACGATTCACAACGATATACTCACCAGACAAGGTTCTTCTAGAATAAATATTAGAAGTATATGGCTCAAAACACTCGTTGTTTCCTAGGATTTGAGAAGTTGAAGCTGTAGGCATTGGTGCTAGCAATAAGCTATTGCGAACGCCATTTTTCAAAATATTTTGGCGCAAGCCCTCCCAATCCCAACGCTCGGATGGTTGTACGCCCCACATATCATATTGGAATTCTCCTTTAGAAATCGGAGAACCTTCATAACTTTCATAATGACCAGATACAGCGGCTTGAGCGCAAGATTCGGTCAAGGCTGCGAAGTAAATTGTCTCGAAAATATCTCGGTTCAATTGTCTCGCTTCTGGACTATCAAACGGAAAACGCATCAAAATAAAGGCATCCGCCAAACCTTGCACCCCGATACCAATCGGACGGTGGCGCATATTAGAATTGCGTGCCTCTGGGATTGGGTAATAGTTGATGTCGATAACCTTGTTGAGGTTACGGGTTACTACCCTAGCAATCTCGTACAAACGTTGGAAATCAAACTCCCCGTCATTCACAAATTTTGCTAGAGAAATCGATGCCAAATTACAGACCGCCACCTCATCTTTGGAGGTGTATTCCATGATTTCGGTACACAAGTTGGACGAACGAATCGTTCCTAGGTTTTTCTGGTTCGACTTCTTGTTGCAGGCATCTTTGTACAACATATAAGGCGTACCTGTCTCGATTTGCGATTCTAATATTTTGAACCACAAATCCTGTGCTTTCACCACTTTTCTCGCCTTGCCTTCCAGCTCATATTGGTGATACAATGCCTCAAATTCGCCACCATAAGTATCGTATAGATTTTTGGCTTCATTCGGACAGAATAGCGACCAATCGCCGTTCTCTTTCACACGCTGCATGAATAAATCGGGAATCCACATCGCATAGAACAAATCTCTAGCACGCATCTCTTCCTTACCATGGTTCTTTTTCAAGTCCAAAAACTCAAAAATATCCGAATGCCAAGGCTCTAAGTATATCGCAAATGCGCCTTTACGTTTTCCTCCTCCTTGGTCGACATAGCGTGCCGTATCATTATACACTCTCAACATCGGAACAATGCCATTCGACTGTCCGCCTGTGCCCTTAATGTAACTGCCTTTCGCTCTGATATTGTGAATGCTCAAACCAATGCCGCCTGCCGATTGGGAAATCTTAGCGCAGCGAGAAAGCGTCTCAAAAATACCATCTATACTATCATCCGTCATGGACAATAAGAAACAGGACGATAACTGTGGCTTCGGTGTACCTGCATTGAACAAAGTCGGTGTCGCATGGATAAACCATTTCTCTGACATCAAATCATAAGTCTCCATAGCAGCCTCAATATCTTCTCCATGTATCCCCAAAGCGGCACGCATCAACATGTGCTGTGGTCGCTCCACGACTTCACCATCCGTACGCAGCAAATAGGAACGTTCCAAGGTTTTAAAACCAAAGAAATCAAAAGTGAAATCCCTATCATAAATCAAGGAAGAATCGATTTTATCCTTGTTTTTTTCAATGATATTGAAGGTAAAATCACTGATCAAACCAGCAGATTCTCCCGTCTTTGGGTCGATATAGTTATACAGTTTCTTCATCGTTTTGTAGAACGATTTCTCTGTATTTTTATGCAAGTTAGAAACGGCAATCCTAGCCGCCAATAGCGAATAATCAGGGTGTACCGTCGCCATTGTAGCCGCCGTCTCTGCCGCTAGATTATCCAATTCCGTCGTCGTCACGCCATCGTATAAGCCCATGATGACTTTCTTCGCAATCTCAATTGGCTCAATATATTTTGGACTCAATCCGTAGCAGAGTTTCTTAATCCTCGCCGTAATCTTGTCGAAGCTCACGGCTTC
>JAHDBO010000364.1 GCA_020630355.1 Saprospiraceae bacterium | reverse complement strand
TAGGCCATTTCTTCGCCGCCACTTCCCCTAGGAAAAATCCACCATGCAGCTATCAATAAAAGTAAAACACTAGCAGCAGCAGCCCATCTCCCGAAAGAAATGCTCCGCACTTTAGCCGACTTTTTCTTTTTAGAAAATTGTTCTTGATGTATAGATTCTATCGTTGATGTAACCTTATCTAATTGTTCTTCCGTTTCAAATTGCGCTTTAAGGTTCGTTTGTAATGCCAGATAAACCTCAAACTGTTCCTTCACATCTACATCCGTTTTGAGCAATTTCTCGAAACGCTCCAACGCCTCTCCTTCTAGGTCTTTTTCAATATATTTTTCAAAAATTAAGTACAAATCCTCCATAGCGTCCGTGATTTAAAGGTGTAACAATTTGAAGTCCGCTGCACTACGTACTTTTGAAACCAAAGTCTTCATGCACTGGGATTTGCGCTTACGGGCATAAGCGTAGCTCACGCTCATTTTCTCAGCGACTGCTCCCATATTGTTGAGCGTCAACGACAGTTTTATTAATTCTTGACAACCTTCGCTTAATTGTGCAAAATGCGTCTTGAACAAGCGATTTTTTAAATCATCCGCTTCTGTCCGTTCCGCCAAAATCTGCGGGTCTTCATTGTCACTAAATCCGAAATCAAAGGAGTCTGTTACCACCTCTCGTTTGTTTTTCTTCAGACGATTGAACCATTTTCCCCGACAAACCATCAACAAATAAGGCTCAAACGGGCAAGTCAAAATAAAATCTTCTTTCTGAGCTTGACGAGCAATCGTAATCAAACCCTCTTGTATCATGTCCTGCGCATCGCTTTCAGAGCCGTTGTTCTTGACGATATAGGCAATTATTTTTTTGGAAAACCGCTCATAGATTTCCCTGATAAGCCGATTATCGCCTTCTCGCAGAGCGATAATGTATTTATGGTCGATATGTGGTGTTTTGGAAGACAATAACTGTGATTGATAAGTGATGATTGATGACTGAAATATTTTTCTGCTACTTCCCTACTCTGGCCGCTTTTTGTAGTAATTTCGATAATTTCCAAGGACGCATATTGAAGGAACCAATCGAAAATTGATGTTCTTCCTCTCCCATTTTTATCGTCAAAGAAAAGAAACCAAAATGCATAGAGGTAATTTCCCGAAAGGGAAATTTCAATTCAAGTAATTTATCGGTATTCGCCTGTGTGCCTGCATATTCAAAGCGGTCGGAAAATAGCTTGAACGTGCCATAATACTGTTTCAAACCCAACCAATCCTCCCAATACAATACCTTCATGAAAGCCTGACGTACCTGTGAGACATTGGATACTTCCATATTTTCCGTCTCGATAGTATATAGACAATCCAGTTGCTGCAATATCTTGACCCTATGCTGATAACCGACCTTCAAATCTCCGAAGTCATTAAAAAGAATCGGAATCCACTCGTCTCCTTTATCAAATGCTGCACTGCTCACATCCCTGACTTTTTCCAATATTGCCCTAGGGTTTTCTTGAAAGGCTTTCCGCATCCTAGCAGGTGTAGGGATAAGCGGTGCTACCAATATCAGCTGGTCTAAATCTTTTTGAAGGTTCTCTAGCAGTGGAAGCACAAAAGCAGCATCCCGATAATAGCGGGTCGTTTTCTTGGTATTATCGAACAACACCTTAATATCATGCGCTAAATAGATTTGCTCATTCAGCTGTATGATACGCTGATTGCGGTTATTCTGTACAAATTTTTCAATCGCCTTCTCCCCTTCTATAACTACCGTCAAGTAATTATAGTCTTTTCCTACCAATGCCAAATAAACGTCTGAAAGCATAGTAAATTGGATATTAGTAATTAGTAGTTAGATTGAAAATAATTTTTTTTTATGATTTACTTGTTTTACCAAAATTACAAATAGACCTGTCCATCAATAAAAATTCAAACAATTATCACTCTGTCTCTAGTTCTTCTATACGCTGACGTAATTCACTTGGAATGGATGCTTTTTTTCCTTTGCTATAATCCATACAAACAATAACGCCTTCTCCTTTAGCCACCAATCCCAATTTCTTGGAATGTACCTCAAATGCCATCACAAAACTGGTATTCCCTATTTTAGTCACTTTCGTAAAACAAGAAACCGCATCAGGATAAGTAACGGCTTGTAGATACTGACAGGATTGGTGCGCCAATATCGGGCCGATACCGC
>JAHDBO010000363.1 GCA_020630355.1 Saprospiraceae bacterium | reverse complement strand
TTATTGTACTATAAATTACACGAAGATGCCTATCTGGGCATCTTGGTTGGTACGGGACATCAGATGGTAGACAAGGATACCAAAAGTATTCGGGCAGCCCTGAGCGACCACTTGAAGTCGCGCTACAAACGGCACGACGAATATCCGTTCAGCGAAATTAATCATCCGAAATTAAAGGTCGTCGAAGTAAAAGTACGTCCAGCGTACAAAAATAAAGTAGGGGCTTATCCCATGTCCGAAACGGTGAAAGTGCCCGTTGTGACGGTTTCTGGAGATAATGGTAATGGCTATTATATCTGCCACTTGCCCATGTTTGAGGAAAGCTTTTATTATTATGATACCAAGCAGTTCAAATCCTTGGTAGCGCATTTTGCCTCCAACCTACTCAATCAAAAAACGCCTAAAGAAATCTATGAGTATATCCGCCAAGGTATACCTGAACTAGACCAAATCACGCTACGGGTCAATTATAATCGCTCTTATAACGAGGATTATTATTACAAGCGAGAACCAGAAGTGCTGCTGCGTTTAGCAGAACAATACCCCCCTCCCAAATCAGTGCGCAGAAGCATCAGCGCATTTCCCGAAGCGGCTTGGGAGTTGGAACAACAGGTTGATTTGGTTTTGGAACATTTGATTAATCTTCGAGCAAATGTCCTGCTAGTAGGGGAAGTAGGCTGTGGCAAAAGCTCTGTGCTCAAACAAGCCATCAAGAAAATTGTCAAACGGGGCAAAAAAGACAATCTGGACTATTCCTTTTGGCGGATTATGCCACAGCGTATTGTGGCTTCCGCCAAATATCTAGGAGAATGGCAAGAGAATGTCGAAAAGCTCGTTTATGACCTCGGCATCTGTAATGGTATCCTTTGGGTAGATGATTTTATCCGTCTTTTGCAAATAGGTGGAGACGGGCCAGAGGATAGCGTGGCGGCTTTTATGATGTCTTACATCCAACAAGGGAAACTGCAATTGGTAGGGGAGCTGTCCCCTGCTCAATTGGAAAGTTTGAGGCGTTTCTTGCCTGGTTTTGTTGATTTATTCCAGTTGGTACGACTAGAGAAAATGCCCGAATTAAAGGTTTTTGTGATTCTAGAAAAATTCTCGGCATACTGCGAAAAAAACCTAAACGTCGCCTTCCAAGCTGGGACACTGGAATTGAGCTATCGACTATTACAGCGATATTATCCCTACGAGGGATTCCCTGGGAAAGCGATTCGGTTCTTGTCCAAAGCGGTAAGCGAGGCGCAGATTGATAAGCGTGCTTCCGTTTCTAAAGAGCAAATTATTAAGCAATTCGTTCAGGCTACGGGCTTACCAGAATTGTTCCTCAGGGACGATAAGCTGTTAAACCAAGAAGGTCTGCAGACCTATTTTCAATCCAAAATCATAGGTCAACCTGCCGCTATCAATCAATTGTGCAATATTGTCAAGATATTCAAGGCAGGGCTAAATAATCCGCATAAACCGATTACAACCTTGATATTTGCGGGGCCGACAGGCGTTGGAAAAACGGCAAGTGCCAGAGCATTGGCAGATTATTTCTTCGGTGAAGGTCAACGACAGACGCCTCTGATAAGGATAGATATGAGTGAATTTCAGCATCCGAGCCAGATAGCTCAGTTTATTGGTTCTGGTCGAGAAATCGGGAAACTCGTCAAAGACATCCGAGAAAAACCCTTTGCTGTGCTTCTACTTGATGAAGTAGAAAAAGCGGCATCCTCTATTTTTGATGCCCTCTTGACGGTACTGGATGAGGGGATGCTTGTAGATGCTTATGGACGGGTGACCAATTTTAGAAATGCCATCATTATCATGACAACCAACCTAGGAGCTTCCAATCAGCGTTCCCTAGGTTTTACGGATACATCTGATGCATCGGCAACTTATCATTCGGCTATAGCCAAATTTTTTAGACCTGAATTTGTTAATCGAGTGGATGGTGTCGTCATGTTCAATGCACTCAATCAAGCGGACATTCGTCAGATAACTCTGAAAGAATTGGAAGACCTCAAACAAAGAGAAGGTTTTACCAAAAAAGGAATCCAACTCACTTTTGACGAAAGTCTAATCGAACACCTCTCCAAAGAAGGATTTGACCCAAAATACGGTGCTAGACCGCTCCAAAGAAAAATAGAACAACTCGTTGTCGCTCCTTTAGCCAATTGGTTGTTGTTGAATCCTGCAAC
>JAHDBO010000362.1 GCA_020630355.1 Saprospiraceae bacterium | reverse complement strand
TGTAATAACCGTACTGTCCTCTTTTGTCATATCGAACGGAGTGAGATATATTCTCAAGAGCAAAGTACTAACTCATTGCTCTTATGCAAGGCATCAAAACTTAGCAGCAATAGCCAGAAAATATTTCTCATTGCATTCGAAATGACAAGAACAATAATAAGGTCGAAAACATCAAAAGCTCTTCCCTTTGTCATATCGAACGGAGTGAGATATATTTCCTAGGGCGAAGTACTAGTTCATTGCTATTATGTAAAAGGGTTCAGACTTGGCAGTAATAGCCAGAGCATATTTCCTGACTTGCAAGCAGGCTCGTTACACTCGAAATGACAAACGGCCTAAGAATGAAATCAATCTTGAATTAATTACTTTTACCATAAAGATTAGACTTTATCCTATTTCTCTTTTTAGCTAAATCGGCATACTGCAAAAAATGGATTACAGTCTAAAATCTATATACTAGTATCTAAAATCTAATGTAAATCATGCGCATCGCAATAGCACAATTGAATTATCATATCGGAAATTTTGAAGGCAACTTGCAAAAAATGCTGGCAGCAGTAGCGGATGCTAAAGCTCAAAGTGCCGACATCATCGTTTTTGGAGAGCTGGCCACTTGTGGCTATCCTCCTAGGGACTTCTTGGAATTTGAAGACTTTATCAACAAGTGTGAAGCTACCGTTGAGGCATTAGCAGAAGCTGCTCAAGATATTGCCATCGTAGTGGGTTCTCCTAGTAAAAATCCAGTCATAGAAGGCAAGGACTTGTTCAATTCGGCGATATTCCTAGCAGATGGGAAAGTCTTGCACCGCGCGCACAAAGCTTTGCTTCCTACTTATGATATTTTTGATGAATACCGTTATTTCGAGCCTGCCGATGAGTTTAAAGTCGTTGAATATAAAGGCTACAAAATTGCTTTGACCGTCTGTGAAGACATTTGGAATATTGGGAATGAGAATCCGCTATATACTGTTTGCCCACTAGACGAATTGATGCCACAAAAGCCAGATTTCGTACTGAATCTTTCTGCCTCACCATTTTCATTCGAGCATGCTCAGGCACGTATTCACGTCCTGAAAGCCAATGTGGATAGATATGGTTTACCGATGTTTTATGTGAATCATTCTGGCGCACAGACAGAAATCATCTTTGATGGTGGGTCTTTGGTCATGTCTCCTAATGGGAATGTCTATGATGAATTGCCTTACTTCGAGGAGCAAGTCAAAGTATATGATTTAGAGGCGGTGCAAGCGGGCTCTCAAAGCTTTGAGCAGCCCAAGGAGAAAATGCAGCTTATCCATGATGCCATTGTCACTGGTATTCGGGATTATTTTGGAAAATTGGGTTTCAAATCTGCTATTCTTGGTTTATCGGGCGGGATAGATTCAGCGGTGACAGCGGCTTTAGCTTGCCGAGCCTTGGGGAAAGAAAATGTACTTTGCGTGCTCATGCCTTCCAAATTTTCCTCCGACCACTCTGTCAATGATGCAGAGCAATTAGCGATTAATTTCGGGATGCCTTATAAAATCATTCCTATCAAAGAGACTTATGATGCCTTTATAAATACCCTGACGCCGCATTTTGAAGGGCGACCGTTCAATGTGACAGAAGAGAATTTACAAGCACGTTCTAGGGGCGTTATCTTGATGGCATTGTCCAATAAATTTGGAAACATCCTACTCAACACCTCCAATAAGAGTGAAATGGCAGTGGGTTATGGTACGCTTTATGGCGATATGTGCGGAGGACTTTCCGTGATTGGTGACGTGTATAAAACGGATGTTTTCCGCTTAGCGGAATATATCAACAAGGATGGGGAAATGATTCCTGTCAACACAATTACCAAACCGCCTTCTGCTGAGTTGCGCCCCAATCAAAAGGATTCCGATAGCTTGCCGAGTTATGATGATTTGGATGAAGTTTTATTTCAATACATTGAAAAAAGGCAAGGCCCGAAAGAAATTATCGCAATGGGCTTCGACCCTGCTTTGGTCAATCGGGTGCTGCGTTTGGTGAACATCAACGAGTTCAAGCGATACCAGACTGCGCCTGTGTTAAGGGTGAGTTCCAAGTCCTTTGGCGTCGGTCGTAGAATGCCGATTGTAGGAAAATATTTGAGTTAGTGAGAGGACAGAAGCGAGAGAAGAGAAAACAGAGAAAATCTCACTTTTCTTCTCTGTCTTCTGTCTTCTGT